>CADCON010000118.1 GCA_902803035.1 uncultured Ruminococcus sp. | reverse complement strand
TAAGCAGGATGCCGCTGATGCAGCCGCCCATTACCATTGTGTCGCTGACGATGTTGATGGGGGCGTGTCAATGACAACGAATTCGTATTCCGAGGAGACCTTTTCGATGATACTCCTGAACTGATCGGAAACCAGAAGCTCGGAGGGATTGGGCGGCATTGGCCCGGACGGGAGAAGGTCGAGGTTGGTGGCCACGTTTTTCTTTACGGAGCTGTCAAAGTCCGATCTCTGAATAATCAGGGTGGACAGCCCTTCCGAATTGCTTACCTTGAAGGTCTTGTGCTGAACGGGTTTTCTCAGGTCCGCATCTATCAGGAGGACTCTGCTTCCGGTCTGCGCCAGTGCGATGGCGATATTGGATGCGCTGGTTGATTTTCCTTCGGACGGATTCGGACTGGAGACCGCGATGACTCTTTTTGAAGTGGTGCCGAGGGAGAAGAGAATATTGGAACGGATGGATTTGTAGCTTTCAACGATATGGAAGGGGATGTTGTCGTCCGTCAGAAGCACTTTTCTCTGCCTGCCGGTTTCCTTTTTCTTTTTCTTCTTGCTGCCGGGTATGTCGGATTCCAGCTCTTCCACCTCGCCAAGCATTGCCTTATTGAACCGGTCGGTCAGCTCTTCGCCTTCCTTGATCGTATCGTCGAAATAATCGACCAGCAGAACGATCAGCACCGACACGCTGAATCCGATAATAATGCCGATCACGGTGGTCAGCGGAATGTTGGGGGAAACGGGTTTTTCCACCGGTCTGGCGACGTCTATGATTTCGACCGAGCCTGCGCCGACGATTCTTATCAGAAACGAAGGGGCGATGTCCGCCATGATATTGCACAGATCAGCGGAAACAGCGGGGTTCAATGTGTTCGCCGTGATTTTGATGACCTCTGTCCCGTCGACGGAGGACATGGTAAAACTGTTGCTCAGTGAATTGAGGCTGATTTTTTTGTTCCTGACGATAAAGTATCCCGAAAGTTCCTCGACGGTGTACTTTTCCTGCAGCCTTTCGCCTACCTGTTCCATGACCGATTGGCTTTTGAGAACCGTGATGTAGGTGGCGGCGAGGGATTTGGCGGTGTTCAGGTCGTTCAGATCCACGTTTGCGTTCGGATTGACGTCCGCCCCCGCGCTGTTGTTGTTTTTTACATACATGGTGGTGTATGATTCATAACGGAGACTTATCAGAAATTTTGACACAAAAAACAACTCGCCCCGAAAAGACCGATCAATAACAGAATAAACCAGATTTTACTCAGCAGCAGTGCCAGCAGACTGCGGATGGTGTACGTTTTTTTCATTGCATTGTGATTCTTTCATGCTGTCATTCTTGAATTTCTGCGGAAAACGCAAGCATACAAAAAAGTCCCTGTACGCCTTATTACAGCTTTTCATCCATATAATAAGTGTCATCGGACATTGTGGCGAGTGAATTCATTCACTCTATTATTTTTCTGAAAATGCACATATAATTATAACATTTGAGAGCAGGAGTGTCAATACCAACCTTTTTCCTGCCGTCAATATTAGATTATTTACATAAGAATCATGCGCTGTGAGCCGGCTTTTTTATCCCGCTGTCAGTTTGCGGAAACAAAAACCCGTGCAGGTGAGATCTTCTCCGATGCACAGGCTTTGAGATTATTGAATGGTTACCCGCCGTTCTCCGAGAAATCAACCGCGCGATCGCAGATTTCCAGTGCCGCGGGGCGGTGTGTGACGATGACCACCGTCTTGTTGGTCATGCTGCGAAGATTCTGCAGCAGCTTTCTTTCTGTGGCGGCGTCGAGCGCGGAGGTCGCTTCATCGAGAAGCAGCACCTGACTGCCGGAAAAAACCGCCCGGGCAATGGCGATGCGCTGCATCTGTCCTTCGGAAAGTCCCGTGCCGCGTTCGCCGGGCATCGTGTCGGTTCCATTGTCGAGGTCTGAGATGAATTCGTCGGCACAGGCAATTTTCAGGGCCTGGGCGATGCGGACGTCGTTCTGCATATCCGCTTTGTCCGCAAACGCGACAATCTCGCGGATGGTGCCCGACAGAAGCTGATTGCCCTGCGGAACGTAGGCGAAAAGCCTGCGCCACTTGGCCGAAAGTTCCGTTTCCGTGCCGTCGGAGGTTTTGATGAACCGTTCGCCCTCGTCCAGCCGGTAAATGCTCATCAGGAGCTTCAGCGCGGTGGATTTGCCGCAGCCGCTGTGTCCCGTAAACGCCACGTATTCCCCCCTTGCGTATCTCAATGCCGAGATGGCTCACCGCAGCCGGCTGGTTTTCCTTTGACAGGTCGTCAAGGATGTCCACGGCGGGGAAATAGGTGAAGCAGGCGTTTCTCAGCCCGAAGGAGCTGAAGTCACCGGCGTAGAATTCACAGACCTGGTCCATGCTGAGCGGGGGATTCTCGTTGTCGTCGCGGAAGCGTTCGATCTCCATCAGGCGTTCCGCGCTCGCTGTCATGGCGTAAAAGAGCGGAAGATACCCCGTGACGGTGGCAAACGGCGCCCGTATCTGCGCGATGAGCTGAAGCATCGCGGTGAAGGTGCCGTAGGAAACGGTTCCGTTCAGAATGCCGTAACCGCAGTAGCACACGCCGAAAAGCGACATTCCGTACATCGCCAGCGAGAAGCCGGTATTGCAGAAATTGGCAAAGTGATTTTTCCTCATCCGGGCGTTTTTATGCCCGGTCATTTTTTCCGCCGCTTCGTTCTCCGTCTGCTTTTCCGCGGCAAAGGAGCGAAGGATCATCAGGCTGCCGATATGCTCCTGCAGAAAGATGCAGAGGATGCCGTCGCTCTCCTGCACCCGCTTGTGCAGGCGTTTGAGCACCTTGCGGAAGGCGTATGTGAAGACAATCATGATGACGCCGCCCGGCAGCAGCAGGCAGGTAAACCGCCAGTCCAGCGCGATCATGAGAATCACCGCGCTGATCAGCTTCACCGCCGTGCCGGCCAGCCCCGGAATGATCTTCACGTAGCCGTCCGCCACCACGACCGTGTCGTTGGTCAAGCGGTTGAGCCATTCGGCGGTGTGAACGGCGCTTACGCCCGAAAAGTCCTTCTGAAGGATATGGTGAAACAGCCGTTTCTTGAAAAGATTTTCAAAGGTGGCTTTGGTAAACTCATTCAGCCATCGCATGAGGGTGGCGATTCCCACCTGCGCCGCCACAAGCAGCAGCGTGAGAACGACATATTTCCAGAAGCCGCCGGCATTGCGGGCGGCGGCGTTGTCCACAATGCTCCGCAGAAGAAGGGCGTACAGCACACCGCTCGCCCCGAAGACCGCCTGCGCCGCCGTCAGGACAAGAATCATTTCGTGAACGACGACTACCCCCTCAAGCACAACAGGCTGCAGGCGAAGGGCTACAGGTTCCTCGGCTGGGATATGTACTACTACCGCAAGGCGAACAACGAGGAAGGCAAACGCCTTTCGGGACCGTATCGATACCGCGTGAACAGCAGCGGCGGTTTCAACAGCAACTACGGCATTTACAAAACGTGGTTCAACCGCAACGACTGCGTGGATATGGAATTCAATCTCTACGCGGTCTGGGAGCCGCAGTACGAGGTATTCTACCATGAGGGCGTTGACGAGGCGCTTGTGTCGCAGATCACCAATATGCCCGACCCGAAATACAGCGGCATTGTCAGTGAGAAGAATTTCCGCGGCAGCAGCAAGGTGTTTCGCGCCACCGTTCCGAAGCGGACCGATTACTACTTCGCCGGATGGAGCACCGATCCGGATTACAATTTCGCCATTCTCTCCATGCTTTCCATCGGATGGCTGTTCAGAAAGCGCAGAGCGGCGGGAACGAAGGCGTAGTTAGGATAAAAGGCCGGCGGGGAAAATCTGACAGGAATCCCCCTTCAGACAAAGGAATAACCTCATCAGACACACAAGCTGCTGCCCGCGGGATCAGGATGCCTTGCGGACACCGGCTTTATCTGAGCGGAGATACCGCAGGAGAAGGACTGAACGACGTGGGGAGAATATGGGTAAAAAATTAAAAAAGGCTTGCAATCATTTCCGTAAAGTAATATAATGATAAACAAAATGAAAGCAGTTAAGGTACTTTATTTTTTTGCTTTGCGGTTAGTTATGATTAATTACTGAAGGAGTTTTGGTATGGATGCATTTTCAATTGATACTTCACAGATTAAGGAATGGGCGGGAAAGCTGCACGCGGGCGACAGGGTGCGCCTGTCGGGAATTGTCTACACCTCCCGCGACGCTGCCCACAAGCGGATCATGTCACTGCTTGACAGCGGGGAAAAGCTGCCCTACGAGCTGGACGGCGCGGTGATTTACTACGCCGGACCGACCCCCGCGCCGGCGCATCTTGCCATTGGCTCGTGCGGTCCCACCACATCCTGCCGCATGGATCCGTTCGCGCCGAGAATGCTCGATCTGGGTCTGGGCGCGATGATCGGGAAGGGCGGACGTTCCGAGGAGGTGTGCGAGGCCATACGCCGCAATCATTCCGTGTATCTCTGCGCCGTAGGAGGCGCGGGCGCGCTTGCCTCGAAATGTATTACCTCCTGCGAGGTCATCGCCTTTGAGGATCTGGGATGCGAATCGGTCAAGCGGCTGGAATTCAGGGACTTCCCGCTTGTGGTGGGCATTGACTGCCACGGAGGAACATTGTTTCACATGAGTGACAGAGGGTAAAGATCATGAAAAGAATTATCAGAGTTGTCGTATCAATGGCTGTATTAGCGGTGTTCTTGATTCCTCCGGCTTCCGAAGCCAATATTGTCCGGGCCGAGGGTATCCCTGAAGCGGAAACCGTTCATCTGCGGGCAACCAGCACGGATGTGGATCAAAGATTGCTCAACAGAGTTACCGATTCCGCGATATACTATGGTCATTACTGCTACATGGGTACGGATACCCATGTGAGCTTTACCGCTTCCAAACCGTTCCGCAGTATTTACGTTATGTTTGAAATGCCGTGCAGGTGGACACTGACCTTACCGGACGGAACAGTCAGACAATGCGGGGAAAACGAATTTTTGCACGAATACATTGCGCTGGATCAGGATGTTACCGGATTTGAAGCGGATTTTCCGGCAGACAGTCATCTTACGGAAGTGTATGCCTTCACTGACGGACAACTGCCCGACTGGGTGCAGGTCTGGGAGCCGCCGTGTGACAGGGCGGATCTGATGCTGATGCCGACGCACGCGGATGACGAGCATCTCTGGTTCGGCGGGGCGATGCCCTATTACGCCGGCGAATTGGGGTATAAGGTGCAGGTCGTGTATCTGACCAATCATTATAACGCCACGCATCGCGGTCATGAGCTGCTCAACGGCCTTTGGACGGTCGGCGTGAGGAATTATCCGGTTATCACGGATAAATTCTTGGACGACAAAAAAACCAAGAAAAGCATGGAAGCCGCCGAACAGATATTCGGACGTGACAGAGTGCTGGAGTTTCAGGTGGAAATGCTCAGGCGTTTCGCGCCAAAGGTGATTATTGCCCACGATATCAACGGCGAATACGGCCACGGCGCTCACAAGCTGAATGCCAGCATGCTTCTGGAGACGCTGAAAATATATGAAGACCCCTCTGTTTATCCCGAAAGCGCTGAGAAATACGGCGTCACGAAGGTTCAGAAGTGTTACCTTCACTTGTGGCCGGACAAACAGATTACCGTATCGTGGAGCGACAAGAAGCTGTCGCGCTTCGATGGCAGAAGTGCGCTGGAAATGGCCATTCTGGGGTATCGTTGCCACAAGAGCCAGCTCCAATGGAACAATCATGTCCGGGAGTGGGGAAAGTATGACTGCCGGAAATTCGGGCTGGCCTATACGACAGTGGGAGATGATACACCCGGTCTGAATGATATGTTTGAGCACGTGGATTGGAGTGTCCCGGAGCCGGTGGAATCCGCCCCGGAGGAACAGCCGGTTACGGTGTCTCCAAGCGACCCGAAAGCCCCCGCCGTGTCGGATTCCGACTTGTATATGATTTTCTACGGGGTAAAGGTATTAAAAACCGATATCCTTATAGCCCTGGTTGCACTGTTTTTTTCATTGGCAGGATTAGTCGCGGTGATTTGCCTGAAGCGACCAAAGTAAATGCAGAAAAACCGCATTTCCAATGAATAATATGCACAATTCTGCAAGTTTCCATAATAAAAATTGCAAATTTTCCTAGAATTTGAAAAAATAATATTGACAAACCTGCGGACGGTGTATTACAATATTACCTACAGCGCTGAAAAGGCGTATGAATCTATCTTGCAGAAGGAGATATTTTAAAATGGCTTTTAAAAATCAGTATCTTGCAGATCTTATGGAAACAGTCAAAAAGCGCAATCCCGGCGAGCCTGAATTTCACCAGGCAGTGACCGAGGTTCTCGAGTCCCTCGAGCCGGTCATTGAAAAGCATCCCGAATATATCAAGATGGGCGTTCTCGAAAGCATCGTCGAGCCTGAAAGAATCATCAAGTTCCGCGTTCCGTGGGTAGACGACAAGGGCAATGTGCAGGTCAACCGCGGCTTCCGCATTCAGTTCAACAGCGCGATCGGTCCCTACAAGGGCGGTCTCCGCTTCCATCCTTCCGTCTATGAAGGCATCATCAAGTTCCTCGGCTTCGAGCAGATCTTCAAGAATTCCCTGACCGGTCTGCCGATCGGCGGCGGCAAGGGCGGCTCCGAC
>CADCON010000117.1 GCA_902803035.1 uncultured Ruminococcus sp. | reverse complement strand
CTGACCTCCGACGCGAAGGTCAATGTGACGGCCGAAGTGATCGACGGCGGCTGGGCCGCCCCCGAAACGCCGGATGTGACCGAGGAAGCGGGCAAGGCGCTGCAGGCTGCCGTTTCCCAGATGGTCGGCGCGCAGTACAATCCCCTCGCGCTGATCGGCACGCAGGTGGTCGCGGGCACCAATTACTGCCTGCTCTGCGAAATCACCCCCGTGGTGGAGAATCCGGAACCGCACTACGCGGTCGTCACGGTCTATGAAGGCGCGGACGGCACGACAAGCGTCGTCGAAACATTCGATTTTGCCGCGGAAGCGACCGAATGAGTTTTTTAACGGCTTAATACGCATCTCCGATTGAAAGAATGCCTGATTTTATTCGAAGATTTGTACCAAAGCCGTCTGTTGAAAGGAAGCCGGAGAATCGCCGTCGGCGCGGAGGTTCTCCGGCTGTTTTTTTGGCGGAGGAGGTCAGTAATTGTAAAATAATTGATAAAAATGCGCTCTCAGTCTTTACATTTTATTGTATTTTATGTAAAATGAATTGAAGAAATCTTATATTCGCGGTTTCGCGGAGCAATAATGAGAAGAGGGGCATGATAGCATGAAGTCCAAATATTCCCGTGTGCTGCTCAAGCTGAGCGGCGAGGCCCTGGCGGGCGAAAAGCATTTCGGTCTGGATAACGACGTCATCCGCCGGATCTGCGAGTCGGTGAAGGAATGCGCCGACATGGGCGTGCAGATCGGCATCGTGGTGGGAGGCGGCAATTTCTGGCGCGGCAGAAGCTCCGAGGGCATGGACAGGACCCGCGCTGACCACATCGGTATGCTGGCCACGCTGATGAACGCGCTCGCGGTGGGCGATATGCTCGAGCAGCTCGGCTGCGACGTGCGTGTGATGACGGCGATCCAGATGGACACCGTCGCGGAGCCTTACATCCGCGCCCGCGCCGTGCGTCATCTGGAGAAGGGCAGAATCGTAGTCTTCGGCTGCGGCACAGGCAATCCCTTCTGTTCGACCGACCTTGCGGCCGCGCTGAGGGCGGCGGAGATCGAAGCGGACGTGATTTTCAAGGCGACCATGGTGGACGGCGTCTACGACAGCGATCCCAAGAAGAATCCGGACGCGGTCAGATTTGACACCATCACCTTTGACGAAGTGCTCGCGCGCAAGCTGCAGGTCATGGACAGCACCGCTGCGGCGATGTGCAGCGAGAACAACATTCCGATTCAGGTCTACAACCTCGGCAACCATGACGACATGGTGAAAGCGATGCAGGGCGAACCCGTCGGCACGCTCGTCACCCCGTAAAGACTCAGATACCATTTCGCGGCGCGGGCCGCACCGGTCACCGACCACCAATCAATCAAAAAAAGAAGAAGGGCTGAATTATGCAGAAAACAATCGACGATATGAAAGCAAAGATGGAGAAGACCCTGGACGTACTTGCGGGCGAATTCAAGACACTCCGCGCCGGCAGAGCCAATCCTGCCATCATCGACAAGATCACGGTGGACTACTACGGCGTTCCGACGCCCATCAACCAGCTGGCGGTCGTGAATGTCCCCGAAGCGAGGACGCTCACCATCCAGCCGTGGGATTCCCACACGCTCAGAGCGATTGAGAGAGCGATCAACGAAGCCGACATCGGCATCAATCCCCAGAATGACGGCAAGATTATCCGCCTTGTCTTCCCGCCGCTGACCGAGGAACGCCGCAAGGAGCTGTCCAAGGACGTGCATAAGATGGGCGAGGAAAGCAAGGTCGCCATCCGTTCGATCCGCCGGGACGCGGTGGAGAAGCTCAAGGCGATGAAGAAGGCCTCAGAGATCACCGAGGACGACCTCAAGCAGGGCGAGAAGAAGATCCAGGATCAGACTGACAAGTACTGCAAGCAGATTGATTCCATGTGCGCCGACAAGACGAAGGAGATCATGGAAATCTGACCTTCCGTGTGCGGAGGGGGGCGATGCATCCGCCTTCCGCGCGGCGGTACGTCCGGGAAAAATACAACGTAAAAGAGAGACCAGCCGTGATATTCAAGAAGAAAAAAACCGAAACAACAATCGACCGTTCCCAGAGGATTCTTCCCGTACACGTGGGAATCATCATGGACGGCAACGGCCGCTGGGCGAAGAAGCGGGGACTGCCGCGTCAGGCGGGGCATAAGGTCGGCGCGGCGACGTTCAAGAAAATCACCCGATACGCCAACAGCATCGGCATCAGGAACCTGACGGTGTACGCCTTCTCCACCGAAAACTGGAAGCGGCCGAAGGAAGAGATCGACGCGCTGATGGACATATTCTATGATTATCTGATCGAAGCGCTGCGCGACTTCAGCGAGGAGAATATCCGCACGATTTTCATCGGCGACGTAACGGCGTTCAGCCCGAAGCTGCAGACGCTCATTCACGAAACGGAAGCCATTTCCGCCGACAAGACGGGAATGCGGCTCAACATCGCCATGAATTACGGCGGCCGTGACGAGCTTGTGCGCGCCATGCGGCAGATTGCGGCGGGGGTGGCGGACGGCAGCGTCCGGCCGGAGGACGTCACCGCCGGAATGATATCCGACAACCTGTACACCTTCGGGCAGCCGGATCCGGATCTGATCATCCGTCCGAGCGGCGAATACCGCACATCGAATTTCATGCTGTGGCAGTCGGCCTATTCCGAGTATGTCTTCATGGACGAAATTCTCTGGCCGGATTTTTCCACAGAGGATTTCGAGCGCGCTCTCGACGAGTACGCCAGAAGAAACCGTCGCTTCGGAGGTGTATGACGCAATGAAAACAAGACTTATCACCTCCGGCGTGGGAATTGTGCTGGTTTTTGCGACCATGGCGGCGTCCGCCTTTTTTCCGGAGGTTTTCACGGCTGTGTGCCTGCTCATCACGGTTATCGGCGTCAGGGAAGCCCTCAGAGCCATCGGCGGGGACAAAGTCCGTGTGCTGGGCGTGCCGTGTTATCTCTACGGCGCGCTGATTCTTCTGGCTCCGTATATTCCCGACGAGCTGAAGATGTACGGCGCGATTCTGGCGGCGTCGATGATTTATCTGTTCGTGATGTTTGCGATACTGCTCAAAAAGCATTCGGTCCTGCGGGTGGATACCGCCTGCACGGCCATGATACTGACGATGTTCATCTCCGTGCCGCTGATGGTGCTGGAGCTGGTTTTCCGCACCGTCATGAAGCAACCCGACGGCACGCCGTCCTATCCGGGCGGGGTGGCGCTGGTGATTTTCACCCTCGGCGTCGCGTGGTTTGCGGACGGCGGCGCGTACTTTGTGGGAAGGGCGATCGGCAAGCATAAAATGGCCCCCGTCCTCAGCCCCAAAAAGACGATAGAAGGCGCGGTGGGCGGCTTTGTTTCCTCGATGGTCATCTCGATGGGCGGGGCGTACCTCTACGCCGACGTGATGGGATATGCCGCGGGACGGGTGAATTATATCAACCTGGCGGTCATCACGGGCGTCTGCATTCTGATGTCGATGTTCGGGGATATCTCGTTTTCGGCGGTGAAGCGGCAGTACGGCATCAAGGACTTCGGCAATCTGCTGCCGGGACACGGCGGGGTGCTGGACCGGTTTGACAGCGTATTCTTTGTCTGCCCGACGTTTTACCTTCTGAATGTCGTGCTTCCCATTCTGCGGTAGCGCGCAGTCATTTCAAAAAAAGGAGCGCGCCGGAAAGAGCGCGCTGAGAAAAAGTACTATGATTGATACAGAGAAATTCAAAAAACGGCGCAATATCGCCATTCTCGGCTCGACCGGTTCCATCGGCACGCAGGCGCTCGACGTCGTGCGCGGCATGGGGCTGCGGGTCACCGCGCTGTGCGCCAACCGGAGCATTGACCTTCTGGAGAAGCAGGCGAGGGAATTCTGTCCCGAGGTCGTGGCGGTCATGGACGAATCCGCCGCCTCGGAGCTGAAGATCAGATTGGCAGACACCTCCGTCCGGGTGCGGCAGGGCATGGAAGGCTTCATTGAGGCGGCGACGCTCGACAGCAACGACGTGGTGCTGAATTCGGTCGTGGGCATGGTGGGGCTGGTTCCGACGCTTGCGGTGATCGAAGCGGGGAAGGATCTCGCGCTGGCCAACAAGGAAACGCTGGTCGCGGGCGGACAGCTCGTCATGAACGCGGCGAAGGCGAAGGGCGTCCCGATTCTGCCGGTAGACAGCGAGCATTCCGCGATCTTCCAATGTCTGCAGGGCTCGCCGGGGGCGCACGCCTTCCGCAGGATCATTCTGACCGCGTCGGGCGGCCCCTTCTTCGGCAGGAAGCGGGAGGAGCTGCTGGACGTCACACCGGAGCAGGCGCTCCGGCACCCCAACTGGAGCATGGGCGCGAAAATCACGATTGATTCGGCGACGCTGATGAACAAGGGTCTGGAAGTGATCGAAGCGGCGTGGCTCTTCGGCAAGGGCGTGGAGGACATCGAGGTAGTGGTCCAGCGGGAGAGCATCATTCATTCCGCGGTGGAATACTGCGACAATTCCGTCATCGCGCAGCTCGGAACGCCGGATATGCGGATTCCGATCCAATACGCGATCAGCTACCCGGACAGGGTTCCGTCGCCGGCCAGGCCGCTGGATCTGTTCGAAGTAGGCAAGCTGACCTTCTACCGTCCGGACGAAGAGACCTTCGTCTGTCTGGCGGCGTGCAAGGAAGCCATGCGGCGGGGCGGTCTTGCGCCTGCCGCGGCGAACGGCGCGAACGAGAAGGCGGTCGAATTGTTCCTCAGGAAGAAGATAGGCTTCCTCGACATCGGAAAATACGTCTGGGAAGCGATGGAGAATCAGCCGAAGGTGGAGAGCTTTACGGTTGAAGATGTATTGGAATGCGACAAAGCGGCGCGCGAATACGTCATGCGGGCGTCGGGTAATCTATAATTAATAGGAGTGGTCATCATTTCAGCAATCAACATTGTACTGACTGTGATCATTGCCATCATTCTGTTTGCCATGATCATCGGCATTCACGAATTCGGGCATTTTATCACGGCAAAGAAATTCGGCGTCAAGGTGAACGAATTCGCTTTAGGGATGGGGCCGAAGCTGTTTTCGTGGCAGGGGAAGGAAACGCTCTACTCGCTGCGCCTGATTCCCATCGGCGGCTACTGCGCGATGGAGGGCGAGGACGAGGACAGCGAGGACGCGCGCGCCCTCAATAACAAGAAATGGTGGCAGCGCGGCATTATTCTGGCTGCGGGAGCCTTCATGAATATCGTGCTGGGGCTGGTGTTCATGTTTGTGATACAGGTGCAGGAGCCGTATTACGCTTCCACCCGTATCGCGTATCTGGTGAGCGATTCCACCAGCATGAACGCGGGCATCGAGCTGGGGGACGAAATCTACTCAGTCAACGGCTACCGCACGCACTGCGCGACCGACATGAGCTTTGCCCTTTCCACCGCCAAGGACGGCGTGCTGGACATCGTGGTGAAGCGCGGCGGCGAGAAGCTGACGTTCAACGATCTTCATATGCCGGTGGAGGACTACGAAGGCACCAAGATCACGCGCATCGACTTCAAGGTGGCGCGTGTCGATAAGAATATCGGCACGGTGATTGCCAGCACCTTCACGGAAACGTATGCCTACGTCCGCATGATCTACACGAGCATCATCATGATGGTGACGGGGCGCGTAGGCTTCAACGAGGTATCGGGGCCGGTGGGCATGGCGACCGCGATAGGACAGGTGGCGGAAGCGGGCTTCCGGTACAGCTTCATGGACGGGCTGAACAACATCATCAATTTCATGGCGCTGATCACGGTCAACCTCGGTATCTTCAATCTGCTGCCGCTGCCCGCGTTGGACGGCGGAAGGCTGCTCTTCGTGATCATTGAAGGCATCAGGCGCAAGCCGATTGCCCCGGAGAAGGAAGGCATCGTCCACCTTGTCGGATTCGTCCTGCTCATACTCCTGATGATCATTGTCACCGTCAAGGACGTCTGGTCGCTGTTCTGATTATTTTCAAATGAATTGACAAACAAACGGCAGTCCGCGTGTCAGTATTTGCCGCCGGACTGCCGTTTATTTTTTGTGTGGGGGAGAGAAAGCCAATGCTGATAAGCGACGGGAGGATCGACGGCGGGAAGCCGTTCGACTGGGGGAGAACCTCAGAGGATTACGCGAAATACCGCGACATTTACCCGCCGGAATTCTACCGGAAGATCATCGGTCTCGGGCTGTGCGTGAAGGGGCAGGACGTGCTGGACGTCGGCACGGGAACCGGCGTGCTGCCCCGCCATCTCTACCGCTTCGGCGCGAATTGGACGGGAACCGACATTTCTCCCGAGCAGATCGCCACGGCGGAGCGGCTTTCGCGGGAAGCGGGCATGGAGATCCGGTATGAAGCCAAAGCGACCGAGGAATTGGATTTTCCGGACGGCTCCTTTGACGTGATCACCGCCTGCCAGTGCTTCTGGTATTTCGACCATCAGAGGGTGATGCCGCTGCTGCACCGGTTCCTGCGGCCGGGCGGGCGGCTGCTGCTGCTCTATATGGCGTGGCTGCCCTATGAGGACGAGATTGCGGGCGCGAGCGAGGAAATCGTACTGCGCTTCAGCGCCGGATGGTCGGGCGCGGGGGAGAAGCGCAAGCCCATCGGCATTCCGGCAGCCGCCTGCGAATATTTCGCGCCGGAGCATCACGAGGAATACGACCTTGCGGTGCCCTTCACCCGCGAGAGCTGGCACGGGCGCATGAAGGCGTGCCGGGGCGTGGGCGCGTCGCTGTCCGGGGAGGAGCTTGCGGCGTGGGAGCAGGCGCACCGGGAAATGCTTGAGGCGCGCGCGCCGGAGCGGTTTGAAGTGAAGCATTACGCGGCGCTGTCGCTGCTCCGCCGCCGGGACGTGCGTGACGGCTCAGAATAAACTGGTCTGCTCGGCGCCGTCGCCGGGGAATGCCCTGAGATAGGCGAAGATTTCGCCCGTATCGCAGAGGATCCCCCGCTTCCGGCAGAAGGAATTGAAAATGCCGTACAGCCGCGCAGCGTCGGGCGATGGAATTTCATAGGCGTTGCCGTAGCGGGAGATGTATGTTTCCTTCAGCCCCGGAAAATGCCGGTCGAGAGCGGCGTAATAGTATTCGCGGCTGCCCTCGCGCAGCGTCATTCCCATGCCGAAGCAGAGGATGCCCCTGACGCCCGCGTCGGCGCAGCCATCCAGAATGCCGCGCAGGTTTTGTTCGGTATCGTTGATGAAGGGCAGCAGCGGACAGAGCCAGACGACGGTGGGAATTTTCTCGCGCCGCATGATTTTCAGCGTTTCCACCCTTTCGGAGGTCGGGGAAACATTCGGCTCCACAATGCGGCACAACGAATCGTCCGAAGTGGTCAGCGTCATCTGCACGACGCATTTCGACTGGGCGTGAATGCTCTTCAGGAGATCGAGATCGCGCAGGATACGCGCGGATTTGGTGAGGATCGACAGCCCGAAGCCGTAGCGGTCGATGATTTCCAGACAGCGGCGGGTGAGGCGCAGCTTTTCCTCGATGTGCAGGTAAGGGTCGCACATCGAACCGGTGCCGATCATGCAGCGGTTTTTCTTCCGGCGAAGCGCCTGCTCCAGCAGCG
>CADCON010000116.1 GCA_902803035.1 uncultured Ruminococcus sp. | reverse complement strand
GGAAAGTACATGCTGCGGGTGTTCTGGTAATTCTCGCTGTCGTAGGCGAAAAGGACGATCTTGCGTCCGGTGTCGGCGAAGTCGAACATTACGCTGGAATAGTCGGTGATCAGGCAGTCGGCGGCGGCGAGGACTTCGTATGTTTCGTAGTCCGTGGGAAAGGGAATCACCCGCTTGTAGCCGGAGAAATCAATGCTTCCGGCGGCGAGGTGGTGGAGCTTGGCGATGACCACAAGGTTGTCCGCGGCGGAATATTCCAGGGCGTTGAGCGCGCTCTGCAGCATTCTGTCGTGGTATGTCTTTTCGCTTTCATCGGCGCAGTCGCGGTAGGTCGGCATATAAACTACCATGCGTTTCCCGTCGAGTCCGAGCGACTTCCTCACCGAAGCGGCGGCTTCGCGGTCAAAGAGAACGTCGTTGCGCGGGTAGCCGGACAGCACGTATTTCCCCTTGAAGAAGGGGGCGATCATGTAATCCTCGCGCATTCTGTCGAAGGTGAACCGGTTGGGATACAGCAGGTAATCCGACATGAGGAAGATTCTCTGCACGTTGCCGATGGTGTGGGGATTGTCCCGGATGGAGCGTCCCAGCCCTTTGAGCGGCGTGCCGTGCCATGTATTGAGCAGCACCTGCCCCGGCTTCTTGATGAAGAAAAGCGGGAGCGACACATCCGTGATGAGGTATCTGGCGGAGGCGAGCAGCTTTAAATAGAGCCTGTCGTATTTGGCGACGGCTGTGGCGCGGCCCATTCCGTGCTTTTTTAAGGTGCGGCAGACCGAAGCATAATACTTCGGGTTGGCCGCGACGTATATCTTCAGATGGGAAAGCCGCCTGTCGAAGCAGATTTCCCTGAGAAGCCAGTAGGGATTGCCGGTGATGCCGTCGCCGTTGAAGCATTCGATGAGAACGACGTCGTCCGACACGGGGAGCTTCTCATAATACGCTGTGTAGCGGTATTTCGCCAGCTTGGGCATACGGCGGTATTTTTCAATCATTTTTTTGATGGGATTCAAGAGCAACACTTCCCGTAAGATAATATCTGATGCGCGGCGTCATTATCCGCGCATTTTCATTCCCATGTCTTCCAGACCTCAGGGCAGTAGCCGACGGTCGCCTTTTTGCCGTTGCGGACGATGGGGGTGCGGAACATGGCGGGATTCTCCAGCAGCTTTTCCTCCACGGCGGATTCGTCGGCGAGGTAGGCGCAGTAATGCTGCTCGTACGCCTTGGAGGATTCGTCGATGAGCTGCCGCATTCCGCCGATCGCGCTTTTGACGCTGTTGTATTCGCCGCGGCTCATGCCGAAGCGCACGATGTCGATGAATTGGTACTTGATGCCGCGCTCCTTGAAGAAGCGTTCCGCTTTTTTGGTGTCAAAGCATTTCGTCTTGCCGAATATCTGTATATTCATTGTCTTGTCGGACTCCTTCTATTTGCGTTTCCTGTTTCAGACTTTTTCTTCACGTAGGCGTTTAGAAAAAATACAGCCGCAGTAATTCTGGCGGTAAAGCCCGTATTGCGCGGAAAGCTCGATGGAGCGGCGGTAGCCGTCCTTCTTCTTGAAGTCGGAGAGAAGGTATTTCACGCCGTATTGTCCGCCCAGCACCGCGCCGATGGCGTTGAGCTTCTGCGCGTTCTTGTAAGGGCTGACGCTGAGAGTGGTCGTGAAATATGCATAGCCGCCCTCCGCCGCAGCTTTCGCGGTTTCCTCCAGCCGCAGGCGGTAGCATTTCGCGCAGCGTTCGCCGCCCTCGGGGAGATTTTCCAGCCCGCGGGCGACGGAGAAGAATTCGCCGCTGTCGTACCGCCCTTCGACGATGCGGACGGGGTTGGGGTATGCCGCCTGCGCCACCAGCCGGTGAAGCTCCGCGACGCGCTTGCGGTATTCCTCCTCCGGGGTGATGTTGGGATTGTAATAAAAGAGCGTGATGTCGAAGTGTGGGGAGAGGTATTCCAGCACTGAACTGCTGCATGGAGCGCAGCAGGCGTGCAGCAGGAGCCGCGGAAGCCGTCCGGCGTTGCGCCTGATCTCCTTTTCGCATTCCAGGAAGTAATTGATTTTCTGAGGATTCTGATTCAATCGGAAAGCCGCCTTTGTACGTTGTTGTCTCCATTATAGCAAATGGCGCGGGCAGAATGCAAGTACATTCATGAAAAAAAGCATAAGAAAGTGTTGACTGGCGCGACCGATATTTCAGGCAGAAAACCCGTGCTTTCAGAATAAGATGCCAAAAAATACGGTAAAATATGCAAAAGGATTATTGACAAATTGATCGGATGATTGTATAATATAAACAACGGCAGAGGAATGATCCTTCTGTCAGAATGCCCGCCCTTGCGCGGAAAACGATTGATTATCGGAGGGAATTTTTATGAAAACCAAGACCCTGAAAGCCATTCAGATTCTCGCCCAAATCGGCAAGATACTCAGCATTATCGCTTACGTATGCAGCATGATCGGCGCGATTGCCTGCGCGGTTGGCGCGGGACTCTTTGCGGTTTACGGCAAGAACGCGATTTCCATGACCAAGGACAACATGAGTCAGATCGAGGACGAGCAGGCGCGTCAGATCCTTGAGAAGCTGGACGTCCCGATGCTGATTACCATGATGGCGACTGCAGCGGCATTCTGCGTCGCCGGCTGTGTGGTGGCTCATTTCGCCAAAAACTACTTCAAGCACGAGCTGGAGGACGGCACTCCCTTCACCATGCGCGGCGCGAAGGAGCTGATGCGTCTGGGCATTCTCTACATCTGTGTCAACCTCGGTATTTCCGTCGTTGCCGGAGCGGTCTGGGCCATCGCCCAGCAGTCCATCGAGGGGCTGGAGGATGAACAGTTCCATGGCGTATCCATCGGTCTGGGCATCATTTTCATCATCGTGTCGCTCATCTGCCGCTACGGCGCGGAGCTGACCGAGGGCAAGACCGAAGCCGCCCCTGCCGCAGTTGAAGCCGCCCCTGCCGCAGTTGAAGCTGCCCCCGCCGCTGAGGAAGCACCGGCGGAATCCGCGGAAGTGTAATTCTCCTGAAGGCGTTGTTTCGCCAATCATCCCGACAATCAAAAATCGCCGTTCCTTGTGAAAGACGAGGGGCGGCGATTTTTTAATAAAAAATTCACTTATCCAAAAGCCAACGGGTTTGCATTTCCCGGAAAAATATGATACAATAAAATTTACTGAAATTTTATTGCAATCTATGGAACAGGCGGGTGTGTGTGAAAAATGGGAGAAATGTCGCCCATGATGAAGCAATATCTTGAAATAAAGGCGCAGAATCCCGACGCGCT
>CADCON010000115.1 GCA_902803035.1 uncultured Ruminococcus sp. | reverse complement strand
TTGCCATCGTATTGGTTCTTTTTCTGATTTCGCTTGTTGCCGCCGACCTTTATCTGATGTCTGTCGTTGTCGTATTTGGCGGCGCAACATTCTTTTTCAGATATCTCTATTCCGCCTTCCCGATGCCGTCCAGATGGATTGACAGTCTGTTGACGGAGATTTTCAGAAAAAAATAAAAGAAACCCCGCTTACCGGAAACATCCGGTAAGCGGGGTTTTTGTCGTGAGGATTCCATTTTCCCTGCCGCTGCCGCCGGGGGAAGCAACGATGGAATCAGATATCCACCAGATAGATGCTGATGGATATCTGCATGAAATCCGATGTGCGCGGCTTGATTTCCGTGACTTTCGCGGTGAGCAGCTTTCCCGCGTCCATCAGCCGCGCGAAGATGAGATTGTCTCTGCGTGGAATGTATCCGACCTTGCGCCCGTCCGGGGCAAACAGAAGGATCGCCATTTCATCAAATTTGTTGTCCTCGCGGCGAAGCGTCAGCGTACAGCCTCCGGTCAGTGTTTCCAGTACGGATTTGTCGGAAAGGTGGGAGGTTCCCGCGACATAGGTGTCGAAAAGATGTATTTCACTCACCAGCGGCTTGATGATGGCTCCCAGATCCTTTTCCGCCGAAACGGCCGCCAGCGCGTCGTTTTTGATCATTAATTCTCCCATGGCTGTGTGAATTGCGCCCCTCCTTCGATTAATGCCGCGATGGCGGCTGTCAGTGTTTTTTCATACTCCTTGAAATCATCGGTTTCCTGCCGCAGGTCTTCCTTTTTGGCTTCCACCCGCAAGGGATCGTCGAGAAGCAGCCAGTACTGATAGGGATCGGTGTTCAGAATCCGGTCAATTTCCGCTTCCAGAGCCTGTATTTTCTGCTCCTGATTCTCAATGGGCGTTTCCTCCACCTGCTGCCCGAGATCGCGCAGGCAGCGTTCAATCTGAATGGAAAGCTCCTCCAGACGCTGTCTTTCATTGTTCTTGTAGGCGGCGACGACGTCATTCCACAGCGAGAGAAGCATTTCGTTTTCCGCCGTGAACGGGCACAGATCAGGGTGGATTTTCTTGGCGATGGCGCGGTAAAGGCTTTTCACCGCCGCCACCTCGGCCGCTGTGACCGTTTCAAGCTTCCTGCAGGCGTCGGCGGAATCCGAAAGCTCCTGAAGCTGACGGCGGAATATCTCCGTCTGGCGGTCGATGGACGCCTTCATCTGCCCGACGTCAATTCGCTGCCCCCGGTTGATCTGCGCCTGACAGAAGGCGATGATTTTCTTTTTTTCGATACAGCTTATCTTGACGCGGAGCAATCCGGTCAGCAGCTCTCCGAATTCATGAAGGTAAAGCTGAAGGTACTGTTCCGCTTCCTTGCGGAGTCTGTCGCGCCGGAAGAGCAGCTTTTCGTATTTTTCGCGGGCGGACAGTTCATTCTCCATGCGCTGTCACCTCGAAATCCGTCAGCTCCAGGCATATTTCAGTCAGATGTACATCTCCGATTGCCGCCCTTTCGAAGAAATCGTCCGTGGTTCTGTACCATTTGCCGCCGTCGAACTGAATGACGACACGGCCGTCCTCCGCCACTGACTGAACCGTATGCTGTCTGCCCGCATACCTGAAGCTGACCCGTGAAGGCCTGCGCAGAATTTCATAAAGGTCAAAGAGGTCGATTTCTCCTTCATTTACCCGCGTCAGCGAATACATATCCAGAATCAGGTGCTTCATTATGCTGAGATTGCCGAAGAACTGGTTTTCCGAAATGCGGAGGGCAAGACGCTTCTTTGCCTGCCGGAGAAGGCTGAGCGCCTCTTCCTTCTTCCCCTGGTTGATACGGATACGGGCAAGTCTTGTGAAAATCTCCGGCTGCAGATCCTCGGGGCAGGTATCCTGGCTTACCAATGCGTAAAGGGTTTCGATGATGGAGATGTACTTCTGTTCATCGCGCGGGACATAATAGCCGTTCCTGTACATATCGGCGATTTTATACCTGGCATTGATGCTGCCGGGACAGGCGGAAAAATACCTGAACGCCTTTTCGTAATCTGTTTTTCCGGTTCTGCCGTAATACCAGATATAGCCAAGGGCGGTATTGGCCGGCTCAAAACCCGCCCGCGCCGCCATTTCGTAGTAATGCAGCGCGAGGTCAAAATTCCTTCGGTCATAATACGCGCCTCCCAGTTCCATCATATACCGGGGGTCTCCGGTGGCTTCAATGATGAATTCCCCGGCTTCCGTATATAGAAAAAAGTCCTCGTCCGACAGATTATCCCTGCTGAGCATCCGGAAAATGGATTTTGCTTCATTGAGCGTCAAGCGTATCACTCCTTTCTCAAAAGATTATAGCATTATATGGTGAAAAATGCAAGATGAACGTGAAAAAAGATTCAAGCGCGAAGAAAAACCGCCTGCTCACTGATAAGGCTCAGTGAACAGGCGGTTGATGATCGGGGAGAATTATACCTTGCCTTTGCCGCAGCACTGCTTGTACTTCTTGCCGCTGCCGCAGGGACAGGGAGAATTGCGGCCGACCTTGCGTCCGGCGCGCTTGGGCATGATTTCGGCGTCGGCGTCAGGCTCCATCGGCTTCTGAATCTGCTCGCGCTTCGGTTCCTCCGCCCGTCTGATCTGCACGGTCAGAATCTGGATGGCAGTGTCCTCCTTGATCTGCGCGATCATGGCGTCGAACATATCGAAGCCTTCCTTGGTGAAGGCGACCGCCGGATCCACCTGACCGTAGGAGCGCAGGCCGATGCCCTTCTTCAGCTCCTCCATGGCGTCGATGTGATCCATCCACAGCGTGTCCACGACCCTGAGCATGACCACGCGGTCAAGCTCGCGGGCGATTTCCTCGCCGAATTCCGCCTCGCGCTTCTCATAAAGCTCGTGGGCGCGGCGGATCAGTTCGTCAAGGATATCCTGCTTTTCAAGCGTGTCAAGCTCCTGAAGCGTGTAGTGGAAATCGTCCGGGGTGGTGATGATGTTGAGATACATCGCGCGCAGGGCGTCGAAATTCCAGTTGTCCTTTTCCTCCGCGCTGAGATAAAGCTCCACATTGGCGGTAATGGAATCGTCGATCATCTTGAGAATGTTGTCGCGCATATTCTCGCCGTCCAGCACCTTGTCGCGCTCGGTATAGATGACCTCGCGCTGCCGGTTGAGAACGTCGTCGAAACGCAGGACGTTCTTTCTGATGGAGAAGTTCCTGCCCTCGACCTTTGCCTGCGCGCTTTCAATGGAGCGCGAGACCATGCCGGATTCAATGGGCGTATCCTCGTCGATCTTGAGGGTCGTCATCATGGTCTGCAGACGGTCGCCGCCGAAAATTCTCATGAGGTCGTCCTCAAGAGAAAGGAAGAACTGGCTCTCGCCGGGGTCGCCCTGACGGCCGGAACGTCCGCGCAACTGGTTGTCGATTCGTCTGGATTCGTGACGCTCTGTGCCGATGATGACCAGACCGCCCGCTTCACGGACTTTGTCGCCCTCTTCGTCGGTCTCCTTCTTGTATTTGTCCCTCAGCTCGGCGAATCTGGCGCGGGCTTCGATGATGGCTTCGTCGTCGGTGTCGCTGTAGGCGGTGGATTCCTCGATCAGCTCATCGTCATAGCCGAGCCTCCGCATTTCGCTCTTGGCGAGGAATTCGGGGTTGCCGCCCAGCAGGATGTCGGTGCCGCGGCCCGCCATATTGGTGGCAATGGTCACCGCGCCGTATTTGCCCGCCTGCGCGACGATTTCCGCTTCGCGCTCATGGTATTTGGCGTTGAGGACGGAATGCCGGATGCCCCTGCGCTTCAGGGCGTCGCTGAGCATTTCGGATTTGTCGATGGAAATGGTGCCGACCAGAACCGGCTGCCCCTTCTCGTGCGCTTCCAGAATTCTGGCGATCACGGCGTGGTATTTGCCGCGCTCCGTGGAATAGATGCGGTCGGGAAGATCCTTGCGGATGCAGGGCTTGTTGGTGGGAATCTCCACGCAGTCGAGCTTGTAGATCTCGCTGAATTCGGTTTCCTCCGTCAGGGCGGTACCCGTCATACCCGACAGCTTCCTGTAAAGGCGGAAGTAATTCTGGAAGGTGATGGAGGCGAGGGTCTTGGATTCGCGCTCGACCTTGACGCCTTCCTTGGCTTCGATCGCCTGATGAAGCCCTTCATTGTAGCGTCTGCCGTACATGATGCGCCCGGTGAATTCATCGACGATCAGCACCTTGTCGTCCTGCACGACGTAATCCACGTCGCGGGTCATGATGCCGTGCGCCTTGATGGCCTGATTGATATGGTGCAGGAGCGTGATGGCGTCCGGGGAGTTGTCCATGAGGTTCTCAATGCCGAAGACCTTCTCCGCTCTGGCTACGCCTTTGGGAGTGAGGGTGGCGGATTTTGCCTTCTCATCCACAATGTAATCGGCGTCGCCGTATTTGTCGTCGTGCTCTTCCTTCTCGTCCACCTCGGTGATCTTGACGAATTTCAGCCTCTTGGCAAAATCGTCCACGGTGGTGTAAAGGGCGGTGGACTTGTCGCCCTGTCCGGAAATGATCAGCGGGGTTCTGGCTTCGTCGATGAGGATGGAGTCCACCTCGTCCACCACGGCGAAATTGTGGCCGCGCTGCACCTTCTGCTCCTTGTAGATGACCATATTGTCGCGCAGGTAGTCGAAGCCAAGCTCGTTGTTGGTGCCGTAGGTGATATCGCAGGCGTAGGCGGCGCGGCGTTCGTCATTTTTCATGTCGTGCAGGATCAGGCCCACGCTCAGACCGAGGAAGCGGTGAATTTTGCCCATCCACTCGCTGTCGCGCTTGGCGAGGTAATCGTTCACGGTGACGACGTGAACGCCCTTGCCGGTGAGGGCGTTCAGGTAGGCGGGAAGGGTGGCGACAAGCGTCTTGCCTTCACCGGTCTTCATTTCGGCGATACGTCCCTGATGCAGGATGATGCCGCCGATGACCTGCACCGGGAAGTGCTTCATGCCCAGAACGCGCCAGCCGGCCTCGCGGCACACCGCGTAGGCGTCGGGAAGAATGTCGTCGAGCGTTTCGCCCGCCTGCAGTCTGTCCTTCAGAATCTGCGTCTGCCCGCGAAGCTCGGTGTCCGACATCGGGGCGTATTTTTCCTCCAGCGCGAGCACCTGTTCACAGACAGGCCGGACGCGCTTTATTTCCCTCTCGGAATAGCTTCCGAATATTTTTTGTAAGAGTCCCATTTGAATGGTCAGTCCTTTCCTGTATGCTTCCTCTAAAACACCAGCTGTTTGGTTAAAATCCAATAAAAGAATATGCTTATTCCAATAATAGCATACATAATCAAATTTTACTATACCCCGCAGGGTAAAATGTTACGCATTTGAAAATTCTTGAAGCGATGGCGGATTTTTTCTTTCCGCTATGGTCGGAAGGCTCTGTTTACAAATCGTTAATAATAAAATTTGTTGTTTTTCAACAAATTTTACTTGACAAACATCTAAGGCGGTGTTATCATATGATTATCGAAACGCGAACACGGTGAATTTCATTTAATATATGAACGATTCGGAGGTAATATCATATGTCGGTAATATTTTCAGCAGCCATTACGGGGCTGGGGCGGCTCGCGCACGCCGTCGCTTCAGCCAGGGAGATATTCCCCGGCAGAAGTGAGGAATTTGAGCTGAGTCAGGACGGGGAAACCCTCTGGGACGCTGACGCCGAATACACATTCGTCGGCTTCAGTGAGGACGGTGACTTCTCCCTTTCGGTCGGCAGGGGCGGCGCGTCGGTCGGACGACGGCTCGGCCGCGTCAAGAATGAGCCGGGTTTCCGTGTATGGCAGCTTTGTGCCGAGGGCGGGGATTATATCATGATCGCCGGTTCCGCTGATACTTCGGAGGTATTCAGGAGAGTCGGATGACGGTTCCCTTCCGCGGCAGGTGTTTGCCGGACAGCTGAAAAATGACGGAGCGTCCGGGCGCTGAGACATTCAGCACCCGGACGCTCTTATTTTGTTGGGGAATGACCGCTATCTCTGGAGAACGCCGATGCCGATCAGTCCGGGGCCGGTGTGAATGCCCATTGCAGAGCCGATCTGACCGGTGACGGTCACCGTTCCGTTGACGATGAACGCTTCGGCTTTATTGCGGGTGCGGATGCCTTCCTCCTCGGCGCATCCGTTCATGACGGCAAGCTCGCTGCGGGACGCCTGCGACGCGAATTCCGCGGCAAGCTCTATCACCTTCTGAATGGAACGCTGTCTGCCGAATGCCTTGGCGGCGGTGTAATACACGCCGTCCGCGTTGCAGGAGATCACCGGCTTGATGCTGAGCGACATTCCGAGCATGGCGGAGACAAGGCCGATTCTGCCGCCCTTCTGGAGGTATTTGAGGGTGTCCAGACAGAAGAATACCTTCGAGCGCGGCACTTCATGCCTGACGCGGAGAAGCAGCTCGTCCCATTTCATGCCCTCGTCGTTGATCATCTGCGCCGCGCGGATGGCAATCAGTCCCGCGCCGATGGAGATGTTGCGGGAGTCGAGGACGAAAATCTCCAGCCCCTCGTATTCCTCCGCCGTGAGCCGCACCATGTTGTAGGTGCCGCTGAGACCGGAGGAAATCGTCACAACCAGCACTTTCTCGTATCCGTCCGCCATGATGCGGTCGAACATATCCCTGACCATGCCGCCGTCGGGAAGAGAGGTCTTGGGAATCTCGTCGGGAAGCCGCCGGTACATTTCATGCGGGTCGATGTCAACGCCGTCGAGATACTGCCTGTCGGAGTAATTGATGAGAAGCGGGAGCCAGTAGATACCGTACTTCTCACGGTAATTCGGCGGAACGTCGGTGCCGGAATCCACCATTACAGCTATTTTCTGATCGTTCATAAATGTCCATCTCCTTCTTGCGGATCATGTGCGGATTTTTCTTTTGTTATACGAATTTCAATTGAAAGCGGGAAAAAAGGCGGACGAAAAGGTCAGTGATGCTCTTCTTCCTGCGCGCGTTCATCTTCACGGATAATGGAAATCATCTTGGAGGTGACGATATACGACGCGAAGGAGCATACGGCGAGCGTAAACAGGGCGTGGTCGGAGCGATAGCCGAAATTCAGCGAAACGTGATCGTCGGGGCAGACCACACTGGAGGACACAATCTGCAGCCAGCGCTCCACGTAATCGCAGAAGCTGTTGTAGATTTCCCCCATTTCCCCATTCTTCAGGGCGGTGTCGATGCCCAGCCGGATATCGCCGATCTTGGAGGCCTGCTTCAGAATGGTGATGACAAGCAGACAGGCGATGTGCTCGCGGCTGTATTTTTTCTTGTCGGGCTTGGGAACCATGCCCAGCTTGACGTAGTTGTTGATCATGGACGGGGTGATCACCGCTTCGCCCGTGAAGCCGAGAACGGGCGAAAGTGCCTGTTCGATCACGGTCACGACCTGGTCCATGTACAGGCCGAGCGTGGGAATCTGCTCCCAGCGCGGCAGCCGGAAGGCTTTGATCCCCTCGACGAAGGCAAGCATCCGGCTGTCGGCCGACCAATTGATGTTGTTCAACAGTATCATCTCCGGAAAAATAAAAACGATATAATCTGGTATTTCCCATTAGATTATATCGTTATTTTGTCATTTTGTCAATAGCTATCCATCCGTGACGTCTGCTCATGCGTCAGAAACCGGAAACCGAAAGCGGCTGGGCGCGGTTTTCTTCGGCGGCGTACAGGGCGTCGTAAATGCGCTTGGTGCGCTCGACCTTCCGGACATAATGCTCCGTGTCGGAAAACGGAATGGTGTGAAGGGATTTGCCGTCGCTGGACAGCGCGGAATCGCTCAGCCATGAACTGACCCTTCCCATGCCGGCGTGGTAGGCGGCAATCACCAGACGCTCGTTGCCGAAGCGATTCTCAATCAGCGACAGAAACAGCACCCCGTAGCGGATGTTGGTCTCCGGGTCAAAAACGTCGCTGTATTGCTCCGCGCACGCTTTGTCCTTTGAGCGGAGCCATTCGAAGGTTTCCGGCATGAGCTGCATCAGCCCGCAGGCGCCGAGGGGGGAAACGGCGCGGCTGTCAAATCCGCTCTCCGTGTGAATGACGGCATAGGCGAGATTGACGTCAATGCCGTAAAGCGCGCAGTATTTTTCGACGTATTCGGAATAGGCCTTGGGATACAGCCTTTTCTTCAGCGCGCTGATGCCGGCGGAAGCGCCGCCGATGATCAGCAGCACGGTCAGAAGCAGCGCGACTACCTTTCGCAGCAGCCCGTGTTTTACAGAACAGGTTGTGATGATCACCATGAAACCGTCCACCTCAAGTCAGATTTTGCCATGACGGAGTATTTCGTCGGCCACCGCCGCCGCCTTCCGTCTGAGCGCGTCAATGCCGCCGTCGTTGACAATGACGTAATCGCATACCGATGTGTAGAACGCGTCGTCGTGCTGGCGGCTGAGTCTTGCGCGGATTTCCGCCTGACTGATGCCGTCGCGCAGGAGGAGCCTCTTGATTCTCACTTCCTCCGGGGCGGTCACGGCGACACAGACGTCGCACGACTCATGCAGACCGGATTCAATCAGAAGGGGCGCGTCGTACAGGCAGTTCCGGCCGGCTTTTGCCGATGCCGCCGCCATTGCCTTCATGCGGGACAGAATGAAGCCGTGCGTGATGCCGTTGAGAGCCTGCGTGTTTTCGGGGGTGGAAAACGCGCGGGACGCCAGCCGCTTCCTGTCGAGGACGCCGCCGGGAAGGAGGATATCCCCGCCGAACCTTGCCGCGAGCGCGTCCAGGGCGGGCTCACCCGGCATGACAATTTCGCGGGCGACGCGGTCGGCGTCGATGACGTCAAACCCCCGGCGGGCGAATTCCTCCACCGCAAGGCTTTTGCCCGCCCCGCTGGGGCCTGTAATGCCTACAATCATGGCCGATTCTCCGTTCGCGGAAAGAATTCATTGTTTCATATTCTATATTATTATGCGCCAACCCTTAATTCAACTGCTATTTTGTAAACAAATTCAGTGCAGACGACAAAAAAACAATTGACTTTCAATGAAGAATATGGTTAAATATATATGAATAATTCAGAAAACAGACGGAGGAATTATCATGAATGTTCAATTAAACGACAGCGGCGTGCCTATTATCAGGCAGAAGACATTCGCGCAGAAGGTCAAGACCTTCCTGCTGTGGACCATTCTGGTCATTCTTGTCATCGCGGCGGGACTGCTGGTTTATCTCTGCCTTGTCGGCGCAAGCGAAATGGCCGCCCTTACCACGCTCAAGAAGATCAGCGATCAGCCGTATTACACCATGACCTACGAGAATTTTGACTATTCCGACATGGCAAACAGAGAAGTGCCCGATAACGGCGCGATGATCGATTTCTATAAGAAAAAGTTTTTCAAGGTCTTTTCCGACGCGCTTCCCGGAGAATACAAGAATGATTATTTCACCAAAGGCTCCCTTGCGTTCTACGGGAGATCCTTTACCGCTGATTATATGAGAGGACGCATTTACAATTCCTATGACGCGCCTGTCCTCATGGTGATTGCCAAGCCGGAGAACGGCTATAAGTCGTGGAATCTCATTGATATGTCGGACGTGGGAATGCTTTCCGGACAGGATATTGATCCCTGGGTCAGCAACACCTTCCAGACCGTCGCCGCCACCTACTGTGTTTCGGAGGGCATCAATTCGGAGCTTTTCGGCGCGTCGCTGATTTCCTGCCCGACTGCCGACTGCAAGGATACGTCGTTGGTCAATATCACCCCCTTCATGGCGATCCGCCTGATGCTCGACCGCGTGGCTACCGTTGACAGCGCGATCGACCTGCTCAAGGATTATGACATCGACTTCAGCTGCGGCACCTACCAGTTCTTCATTTCCGAGAAGAAAGGCAAGAGCGCGATCATCGAGTATGTCGGCGGTTCCATGTCTGTTATCTACCACAAAAGCGGTGTTTTCCATCAGATCTGCACCAACAGAATGGAAGACCCTTCTTTGAGAGCGGCGGAAAAGGATTACAGCAACAGATATGAGGAAGACACGCTCTATACGGTTTTCGACAGGGATCTCACCAATTCCTACGACAGCGGACTCGGTCAGGCTCCCGCTTACATGGAGCTGCTCATGACTGACAAAGTGCGCCCCATGAAGACGGTGGACGAATATCATGCCGGCACAGACCAATACGGCACGCTGTACATTGTTCTTTATGATTTCCTCAGGATGAAAATGCACGTTATCGTCAAGGGCGATACCAAATCCCAGTCTTATACCTACGATCTTCAGTGATACGGAGGAACTTTGACCCGGAATGACAGGCGGAGGCTGCGTTGTGCCTCTTCCTGCTTTTCCTGAAGGGCGTTCGGAGGGACCTGATTCGTTCTGAACAGAAGAAAAAAGCACCGGAAAATGGCTTTTCGGTGCTTTTTTTGCGTTGGTGTGTCTTTTCCGGGAAAAAATTCAATCGTCGTCCTGTCCGAGAATTTTCAGCGCGCATTTTATGCCGTCTGTCGCCGCCGACATGATGCCGCCCGCGTATCCCGCGCCCTCGCCGCAGGGGTAAAGTCCGGCGGCGGCGGGCGACTGAAGGCTTTCGTCGCGGAGAATCCGCACCGGGGAACTGCTGCGCGTTTCCGGCGCGGTCAGAACGGCGTCGGGAGCGGCAAAGCCCGCGAGCTTCCTGTCCATCAGCACAATGCCCGCCTTCATGGCTTCGGTGACGAATTCCGGCAGGCAGCAGGCGATATCTCCGGGAACCACCGAGGGGCGGTAGGTGGGCATTGTGCTGCCGAAGCCGGTCGAGGGTCTGCCGGCGAGGAAATCTCCCACAAGCTGAGCCGGCGCGCGGCTGCTGCCCGTGAAGGCATAGGCGGCCCGCTCGATTCCGCGCTGGAATTCAATGCCCGCCAGCGGGTGATCGCTGCCGAAGTCGGAGGGATCCACCCCCACCAGAAGCGCGCTGTTGGCGTTGACTCCGTCCCGGGCAAAAAGGCTCATGCCGTTGGTCACCACGCTCTCCGGCTCGCTCGCCGCCGCGACCACGTAGCCGCCGGGACACATACAGAAGGTATAGACCCCTCTTCCGCCCGGCAGATGAACCGCCAGCTTGTAATCCGCGGCGGGCAGCCCGCTTTTTTCGCTGAAGGAGCCGTACTGCGCGGCGTTGATGACGCTCTGCGGATGCTCGATTCTCGCCCCGACCGCGAAGGGCTTGGCCGTCATGGGAATGCCTCTGCGGTGCAGCATTGCGAAGGTGTCGCGGGCGGAATGCCCGGTGGCGAGAATGAGATGACCCGCTTCCAGCTCCTCCGCAATGCCGTCGCGCGACACCGTGACCGAGCGCAGCCTTCCGCCGCTGACCGTGATGTCGTCCAGACGGGTGTGGAAGCGGTATTCGCCGCCCAGAGAAGTGATGCGGCTCCTGAGATTGACAAGCACGTTCATGAGAACGTCGGTGCCGATGTGCGGCCTGGCGTTGAAGAGAATGTCCTCGCTCGCCCCCGCGCTGACGAATTGCTCCAGCACGAACCGGATCCGCTTGTCCTTGGTGCCGGTGGTGAGCTTGCCGTCGGAGAACGCGCCCGCGCCGCCTTCGCCGAATTGGATATTGCTGTCGGCGTCAAGCTCCCCGCCGCTGAAATAGCGTTCCACGGCGGCGCGCCTGCTGCGGACGTCGCCGCCGCGTTCGAGAATGATGGGACTGAGCCCCGCCATTGCCAGCACCAGCGCGGCAAACAGCCCCGCCGGACCGCTCCCCACGACAATCGGACGAACCGGGTGGGGCGCGGTCTTTTCCACGCGGAAGACATACGGCGCGGAGACCGTTACATTGCGAAGACCGCGCGCCAGAATGCGCTTTTCCGCCGCGGGGCTTCTGAGTTCGCATTCGGCGGAACAGACGAAATGCACGTTGTCCTTTTTGCGGGCGTCCACGGATTTTTTCGCAAGCCGTACCGAGCGAAGTGCTTCTGCCGGAATTTTCAGGATGCCGGCGACGGCTCGCGTGATGTAATGCATATTCATGTCCTCAATCGGGACTTTGATTTCAGATACAATCAGCATAGGCATTCAGCTTTCGTTTTTCATGATCGTTCATTGGCCGGCGCTTTGCGACGCGGCGCAGGCGTGGGCGGCTCTTCCCGCGAGAATGCCGCTGCTCCACGCCCATTGCAGATTGAATCCGCCGCAGACGCCGTCCACATTCAGCACTTCGCCCGCGGCAAAAAGCCCCCGGCACTTCCGGGACTGCATGGTCATGCCGTCGAATTCAGCGAGCGGAACGCCGCCGCTTGTCACCTGCGCGCTGTTCCAGGAGGGCTTTCCGCTGACCGGGAAACGCCAGCGCCGGATCACGCCGGCGATCCGTTCAAGGTCGGAATCGCTGAGTCCGGCGACAGGCCGCGACAGGGGAGATAATCCCGCCTGCTTGAGAAGGCACATTCCCACCCGCTTGTTGAATACGCCGGTGAGGAAGTTTTCCAGCGTGAGATGGGAGAGAAGCACCCGGCGCGCCTGCAGCAGCGACGCCAGCTCCTGATCGGGTTTTTCGGGCAGCATATCCAGCTCCACGGCGCATTCCCCCCGGATGCCCGCCGCCGCTGCCGACGAAAGCTGGAAAATCACGATGCCCGACAGCCATTTGTCCCCGAACTGCACTTCCCCCTCATCGGAGGCCACCGGGCTGTTCCCCTCCAGAAGGGACGCCTTCGCGTGGGCGCGGATGCCCTTGAGCGAGCTGAGATGGGGCGAATCCACGGGAAGGGGACAGAGGGAGGGCTGCACCCGGGTGGAGGAATGGCCGAGCGAGCGCACTAATTCATAGCCCCAGTCCACGCCGCCGAGATGGGGAGCCGCCCTGCCGCCGCAGGCGATGATCACGCATCGGGCGGTGATGGCACCCAGCGGACTTTGCATGACGAAGCGGCTGCCTTCGCGGCGGATGCTTTCCACCCGGCAGCCGCAGACCTCGGCGACGCCCAGACGGGAAAGCTCCAGCCGGAGCATATCCAGCACGGCCGACGCCTGACCGCAGGAGGGATAGATTCTGCCTTCCTCCTCTTCGCGGCAGATCAGTCCGATGTTTTCAAAAAATGTGAGCGTATCGCTGACATTCACGCCGCTGAAAACCCGGCGGAGGGCCTGCCTGTCGTCGGTGTGGTAAACGGAAGGCTCCGCCGCGCGGTTGGTGAGATTGCACCTGCCGTTGCCGGTGGCGAGCAGCTTCCTGCCGCAGCGCGGCTGCGCGTCGAAGACGGCGATGGAAAGCCCGCCGCCCTCTCTTCCGGCGGCAACGGCTGCCGCAAGCCCGGACGCGCCGCCGCCGATGACGGCGATGTCTGTTTCAAACGCGGTTTTGATAACGATCACCTCGATGCGTTAATGAAGATTTCACGGTCCAGCACCTGAACGCGCGCGGACTTGCCGGCTTCTATCGTGCCGAGCGTCCCGTCGATGCCCAGCGCGCGGGCGGGATTGAGCGTCGCCGCCCGCAGCGCGTCCAGCGGGGGAATGCCGAATCCGACCGCTTGCAAGAAGCCGGCGCGCACATCTGTCACCGACCCGGCGAGGGAGCCGTCGCTGAGCTGCGCGCGGCTGCCCCGGACGGTGACCCTTCTCGTGCCAAGGGAGAAGCTGCCGTTCCCCAGCCCCGCGGCCGCCATTGCGTCAGACACAATGCAGAGCCTTTCCGCGCCGATGATCCGGTAGGTCAGCCTGATGATGGCGGGATGAATGTGTACCCCGTCGCAGATCAGCTCGCAGAAGCACCCGCTCTCCAGCAGCGCGCCGGCGATGCCGGGCTGGCGGCGGGTGGGGTCGTTCATGGCGTTGTAAAGATGGGTCGCGCAGGAGACGCCCGCCTCAATCGCCTTCACGCCCACGTCGTAATCCGCGGCGGTGTGCGCGGCTGACACGCGGCAGATTTCCGCCGCCTGCCGGATGAATTCCGTCGCGCCCTCCGCTTCGGGAGCCACGCAGACCACCCGGATATTCCCGCCGCTGCACTTCTGAAGCTCCCGCAGCCTGCCGATGTCAGGCGGGATGATGTATTCCGGTGGCTGGGCGGCGCAGCGGGCGGCGGAGAGAAACGGTCCCTCCAGATAAATGCCCGCCAGCGCCGCGCCGCACAACGGATTGACCGAAACCGCGCGGTAGCGTTCCATCAGACCGCGGAGAGCGGCGAAGTCCATGGTCATCGCGGCGGGCGCAAAGGCTGCCACGCCCCGCGACGCCAGATACCGGCTCATGGTTTCCAGACAGCCGGCGGTGTCCGGGTCGGAGCTGAAATCAGTCCCCGCGCAGCCGTGAATGTGCATTTCAATGAAACCGGGCGCGAGAATGTTCCCCTTCAGGTCGGTTTCCCCCTCGCCGTCGCTCACCGCGCCGGGCGGAAGAATCTCGGCGATAATGCCCTTGGACACCCGCACATCCGCTTCCCTGAGGGTGAAATCCGGCGTCACAACCAGTCCGTTTTTGTAAAGCAACCCGCCATCCCCCTTTTTTGGCTGATAATAGAATCATTGTATCATATTTTCCACACCAATTCAATGGAGAAAACGCTTATTTTCCGATTTTCCTGAGAAATATCGGCTCCGTAAAAATATCTTTATGGTATTGTTATAATGAGTTAATATTTTAATGATAGATTAAATGTGTTATTTTATGCAGTTTGATACGGAGGAATGGTCATTGGACAGAAACAACCGTCATAATCCGGATAATCAGCCGCAGGGTCAGCAGACGTTCCGCAGGAATCCCCAGAGACCGCCTGCGCCCGACTACCGCAGACAGCAGCGTCCGGGCGGCTATGACGACCGCCGCGAGGATCGCTATTCGTCGCCCGGCCCGTACCGTCAGGGGCAGGAATCCCGAAGGGGCGATGTGCAGATCGATCTTCCGGACTCGATGCCGCGCCGGCAGTACGATCCCCGCGAACAGCTCCGCAGCCAGCAGACGGCGGAGCGGCAGGGCGGCGAGAGAAATCCCGAACGCCGGGACACCGGACGATTCGAGCGGCAGGGCG
>CADCON010000114.1 GCA_902803035.1 uncultured Ruminococcus sp. | reverse complement strand
TTTGATCGTCGGAATACCGCTCAGGCTGTGGCTGGTCGTAATGCCGAGCTTCTGGGCGTATTCAGTCATCGTCTCCCAGCCGAGCTGCATCGAAATCTCACCGAACGCCACATTGCACGAATTCCGCAGCGCCATTCTGAAATCCTCCTGTCTGTGGGTTCCGGAACATACCACCTTCTGCCCGTTGACAACAAGCGTATGCTCGCAGTTGAATGACTGCTCATTGATGTCCGGAATCGTATCAATCGCGGCGGCGGCTGTGACGGTTTTGAAGACCGAGCCGGGTGTGAATCTGGAGGAAAGCGCGCGGTTGATGAAAACGCCGTCAAATTGATCGTCGCCGTCATTGATCACCGGCGGATTTTCCGGGTCGTATGTCGGCGTGCTGACCAGGCAGATAACCTCGCCTGTCTGATAATTGTATATACAGATGGCTCCTTTTTTCCCTTTGAGCTGTTCATATGCGGCGGAACACACATCGGGGTCAAGCGTCGTGAAAATCTTATTTCCCGCGATATTCGCGGAAAACATCCCAGTTACGAAATTATACCCCACGAGCTTGTCGGCAAACACCTTTTGAATGGAATTGGCGACATTGCCCTTTTTATCTCCGATAATGTGCATGGTGGCGCATCTGACGTTTTCATTTTCGCTGTACCGTCGCTGTCCGTCCACGGTGTGCAACAGAGGATTGCCGTCACGGTCATAAATCGCTCCGTCAATGATCGTTCCGTTGGAATAAACGTGCCTGTTGGCAGTGAATCTGACCCATTGTTCGCCCTCGGAAAAAAAGCGGAAGGTAAAGTAGCCCACGCCGCCCAGCAGGCAGAGTATGATAGCCAGAACGCTCAGCGCGCGTCTTTGAACCTTTTTCATTATGCTGCTGCCTCCTCTTCGTCAGCGTCTGCGACGCTTTCCGATGTAATCCTCGCCGCCGTCATCATCATCGGTGTAGGAACGCTTTCTGCGCCGTCTTTCACCGGACGGGACAGCCGTATCGGCTGGCGGCGGAACAGCCGGTCGGGACGCGGTTTCCTGTGCGGGCGGTTCGGCAGGCTTTGGCTCCGTTGGCGCGTTCATCGCCGCCTGAATCTTCGCCTGATACTCCGGATTCATGCGCGGATCAGAATAAATCACGTCGTCAGCCGCGAATTTCCTGTCGCCCAGTTCCACCGTTCCCTCCTCCGGTTCCGCAGGCGTTTCGGTGTAGTCCACGTCGGCAACCGGCTTGAGAAATCCCTTCTCTATGAGGTAAATGCGGCTTCTTTCCGCGATCATTCCGAGCCGGCTGAAATCAAATTCGCTGCGCCCGATCATATTCCTGACCTCTGGCAGCGGCTGGCCCTTGCTGTCGGTAAGCCCCTCACCGCTCTGAATGCGGACCTTGAAGCTCTCCCGCGCGGCGGCAAAACTCGCGTTGCGCCGCGTATCGGCCGCCTTGATATACGCCAGCAGGCCCCAGCTTGAGAGCATACTGGATCCGCCGTTCGAGACGAAGGGGAATGTAACGCCGGTCAGAGGAAGAATGTCTACGGAACCGAGCGTATTCAATATGGTCTGGAATACCATCATGCTGACGGCGGCACAGGCAGCGATCACATAGAAGGACGAACGCCCGTTCGCCGCGCTCCTGACAGTGAAGGCGGCAAGCGCGCAGATGCAGACCACCGTCGTAATGGCGATGAAAAGCCCCCATTCCTCGCAGACCACGCCGAAGACCAGATCCGTATCGGCGGCCACCACCCTGCGCAGCCATCCGCTGCCGATGCCCACGCCCGCGGCACCACCGCTCGCGGCGGCCGACATGGTGCGGGTCTGCTGGTAACCCAGATTGTAGGGATCGTCCCACGCGTGCCCCCAGATAGCAAACCGGCGGGCGACATAGGGCTTGAATTTCAGCACAAGGGTAATGCCGAACACCACCGTGGCGCAGATCAGCGCGATAGTGGAAAAATCTCCGGAGCGCATGAAGGCGATCACAACGAACGCCACAAAGAAGATTGCCGCCGTTCCGAAATCCCCCATCAGGGCAAGCGCGCCGATGCAGACGCCGGAAAATCCGATGAAGTAAGCCAGATTCTTCTTGGTGAGAAGAATGTCAAGCGTTGCGGCTCCGATGAAAATAAAGGCGATCTTCACCAACTCGGAGGGCTGCAATGAAACGCCGCCGATCGAGATCCAGTTTTTGGCACCGTTTTTTGTCTGACCGAATATCAGATTGAACATCAGCAGTCCGACGGTAGCGATCATCACCTGTAGCTTGACCGATGTAATTCGCTTGAGGTCGCGCAGGAACCATCCGAACAGGATAAAAAGACCAAATCCAAGCAGAAAGGCGAAGAATTGCTTATATAACTCTCCCGGATCAGAGGAAGCTGCCACTGAAAAGCCGATCGTCGAAAGGAAGAACGCGAGCATTTCCACTTCGATGCCCGTCTTGACCAGTATTCTCATGGCGATGTAGTAGCCCCACATCAGTGCCAGAAGGCCTCCGAAGCAGATAAAAACGGAGGCGTCGTCCACTTTCGCGCTCCAGTAAAGCTCCGCCGCCGTGAGAATGACGAAGATACTCAACAGCAGCAGAGTGTGGACAGGACGCAGCTTTCTGGCAAGGCGTTTGTTGGTATCCTTCTGCGGTCCCTTCGGACGGGTAACCAGAAACCGCGCTTCCAGATCGGCAAATTTCAGGCTGCTCCCGGCAGGAAGCGCCGCCGTGCCTTCGATTTTTTTCCCGTTGACGGTCAGTCCGCCTGTGGAACCGAGATCGGAAATTGTCCAGCGTTTGTTTTCGTCGCGTATGAGAACAGCGTGAGAACGGGATATCGTAGGAAAATCAATCACGATATCGCTGGAAGAAGCTCTTCCGATGGTATTCTCCCAGTGACTGACCGGAAGTCTTCCGTAGCCGTCCACATCCAGATACGCCCAGATTTCAGGTGCCTCATGTCCTGTCAGCATGGATCTGACACAGCGGAAAACGATAAAGAAGGCAACCACAGGAATGATCCACCGGACAACAGCGGTAAAATCACCCAAAGAAATGAAAAAAACGCAGATCGTTTCCCATGCCGTTTTCCACCAAGAATCGTCGACCATCAGTGATGCGAAAATCACTTGTAAACCACTTCCCTCACTACAATAATCATAAAGACCGATACCCGCAGAACGGATACCGGCCTTTACAGCGGATCATTTGCGGGACTCAGCCGTTAATCGTATTGACCGCGCCAACCATTATCGGAATGTAATACTGCGTATCCACAACGGCAAATACAAACGGTCGGTTGAGATTGACAGGTGTGACGGATGCGCCCACCGCGGAATTCGTTACTGTACCACCTGTGCCCTTTCCTGTTCCTTTTTCCGTGAGGGAAAGAGAAGTATAGGTGTAAAGATCGTCAAGATAAAAGCGATCATCGCTGGTTGCCATATTATCCAGATCAGCGTATTTTGAATTGAAACAGGTTCCGACATCAAGTCCTTCGAATACCGGCTTCATTCCGCCAATAAAATCACATGAGAATCTGGGAATACTTGCGTCAATTGTGCGGCGTCCTTTTCTTTTTATCAGGTGACGATAAGTGGATCCTTGTGACAGATAATCCAGAAGATTGATCACCGCGCTTGATGTGTTCTGTGAGGGAAGAAGCGCAAGAAAAGCATACTTGCCGCCCGCGTAATTCTTCATAAAGCCTTTGACGTTATCGTCACCGATATAGATGTATTCGTAGCAAGACATCATCTTTACATCTTCTTCGACGCCGGAAATATTGGTGAATTTGCCCGGAAGGACATTCTCAAGCGGAATCTGTGCTTCCCAGTTGGCGTCCATGGTGGTGGCATTGACCAGGCAGGCAGGCGCGTCGGAGGAAATCTCATTGACCGGTTTTTCAACAAACAGATCCGTCTTGTTTGACATCCAATTATTTATATTGGTCACAGCATCCTTGCTGAAGCTGTCCTTATATGCCGCTGCGTCATAATACGTTTTGGCAATCGAAAGAAAATCAGAAAACGGCGTTGCGTTTTTGTCCGAATTAAACCATATGCCATTGACAAAATACAGCTTGGCAAAATCGGTGTTGAGCTGTCTTTCACAGTAGGAATGCAGAAAAACATTCAGTTGATCCGTACTGAAATTGTTCCCGAATGCCTTTTCTATTCTCGCTTTATCGTTAGCATTTGAGCCGTTGGCGATAAGCGACGCGTTATAGTATGCGGCAAGAGGAGAAATGATGACATTTCCTCCATTGGAAGAATACACGTTCTTAAGGATTTTAAATGACGTTCCGGAATAAATCTGGCAAAAAGAATCATCAAGGCTGCTTTCTGAAGCGTTTTCCACTGAAATATTCGTCATCAGGTCCTCCGCTGTTACTTCCTTCTGACACCCGGCAGCGGCAGCAAGCAGCGCGACAGACAGTAAAATGGCCAAAATGCGATGATTTTTTTTCATAAGAATAACTCCCTTCATTAATTTATAATAGTATAACATACTCTTTACGAAATTAAAAGAAGAATTATGCATTTTTTATCCTTTTTTGAAAAACAATCCCTGTACCGCGGGAGAACGATACAGGGAAATGATGATAAGAAGTATTTTACAGACCGACCGTTCATCAGCTGTCCGCGCAGACGATAAGTTCATTGGCGTAGGGCAACGTGAGAATCCAATCGCAGAAGGTGTGCCATTCAAGGAGCTTATGATCCTTCCGGGCAAAATAGATATTGATCAGCGTTTCATAATTGAAGGAGCAGGTGCGCATCTGGTTGTAGCTGGACGGCAGCAACTGAATGATATCATACCAGTCCTTCTTATCCTTTGACGCAAGATAACGCAGCCGGATTTTTTCAAGCTCATCGACGATTCCCTGCATAAACGATTCCGTGTCCGGGGTCATGTGATCATGGCTGAAATCGTCAATGCTGAATGGCTTGCTGGTTATCTTATGCATGGTGCTGGTGGAATTGGCAACCGTCGCTACCTTATAGGTGTCATATTCCTTCCACCAGTACATGGGGGCGGTGATATCAACAGAAACAAAGATCTGGCGGAGATACTTGCGATGATCGCTGCCCGCTCTGCGCAGCCTGCGGGCAAGATCCAGGTCATTGGGGCCAAGGACATAATTTCCCTGCTCATCGTAACCGCTGTCGCTTTTTGCCCAGCTGTTCATAGGATTTCTCGCCCCTCGGACTGCGTTTTCAAAGTTCATGACGCTTGTGCGTTCGAGCTTTATCATGAGTAACCACTCCCGCCGAAGATCAATTAAAAAATCGCACCAAAAAATAAGAGAGAATAGCAGGTGATAAACTCGCTATTCTCTGAAAAATGGTGCCGGTGACCGGGGTCGAACCGGTACGGTATCGCTACCACCGGATTTTGAGTCCGGCACGTCTGCCAATTCCATCACA
>CADCON010000113.1 GCA_902803035.1 uncultured Ruminococcus sp. | reverse complement strand
CTGCCTGGACGGTTTTTTCGATCAGGCGGAGCACTGCCGGATGATGGGAATCGTAGAAGGGATCGAGCTTGGGATTCTGACGGTCGATAGCGAGGGTGTACTGGGTAAGGTCGTTGGTGCCGATGGAGAAGAATTCCACTTCCTCTGCCAGCTCGTCGGCGAGCATGACGGCGGCGGGCGTTTCGATCAAGATGCCGATTTCGACCTCGCCGAGGAAGATATTGCCGCCGAACACGCGCGCGGCGGAAACGGCGATCAGAATCGGAAGGAATACGAACGCGGCGTTGCTGAAGAGATGCAGAATCTGATAGGTGCCGGAATTGGCCATATCCGGCCAGATTTTGGTCATGCCTTCGAGAAGACCCATCATCAGACCGGCTGCCACGATGGCCGGCAGGATGGGAACGAATACGTCGCCCAGCGCCTTGATCATGCGGAAGGGGAGGGGCTGCTTGGCGGCGGCTGCCGCCTTGACGTCTGCCTTGGTAGCGGCGGTCATGCCGCTGATCGAGAGGAATTCATCGTACACCTTATTCACGACGCCGGTGCCGATGATGATCTGAAGCTGACCGTTGGAGCTGAAAACGCCCTTGACGCCTTCGACGTCTTCGAGCTTCTTCATGTCCACCTTGCTGTTGTCATTGGTCACAAGACGAAGCCTTGTGGCGCAATGTGCGGCAGATACCAGATTTCCCCGCTTGCCAACGAGATCGTAGATTTCCTGCGCGCATTTTCTGTAATCCATAAAAACACTCCTTTGGTTTTAAATTTTTCAAGACCAGAACGCGGTCATTGAAATCGATTACATTATTATTGCATCCCTTTTCCGCTTTGTTGTAAATTGACAATAATTACAAACATATTATGTTTGTATGGGCGATATTTACAAAGTCAGACGTGTGTTTCCCAATCGGAAAAAAGCGCGCGGGCGCAGCCGTCTGCTGCTTTCTATATCGTAAAATACAAAATGAAAACGATTACACACAAGGCGCAACCGTTTTCGGAAACAATTCTGGATTTTCAGATGAGATTAAGATGCTCAAAGGCCTTGTAAAGACCGTCGTCACCGACAGCGGGGCAGACATAATCCGCCATCTCCTTCATGGCGGGGTGTCCGTTTTCCATGCAGACGCTGAAGCCGACGGCTTCGAACATTTCCCTGTCGTTCATGCTGTCGCCGAAGCCGATGGTGTCGGCGAAATCCCGGCCGAGATGCTCGCAGAGCCGGCGGATGCCGATGCCCTTGTTGAAGTCCAGCCCGAATACCTCGCCGTTGAGACAGCCGACCGCCTCAAGATTCTGCACACAGAATACGAAGTGATCCCTGAGAACCTCCATCGGCTCATCGAGCTGGCGGCGGTCGGTGCACATGAAGACGATCTTGTAGACCGGCGCGCCGTTGTATTCCCTCATGGGGCGAATATCCAGCGATTCGCTGAGCTGGCGGCGGAAGCGCAGCAGCTCGGAATTGGAGAATTCGTCCGCGCCTTCGAGAAGGTCCTCCAGCCCGTTGTCGCCGTAGGTGGCGTCAAGGCATTCGACCGTGCGGAATACGTGATTGCGTTCAAAGACGTCCATCGCCAGCCGGAAGACCTCCGGTTCCATCGGGCGGTCGAAGACGACTTCGCCGTCGCAGACGACATACCCGCCCGCGCTGGCGACATAGCCGTCGAATCCGTATTGCAGCAGCGGGCGGAGCATGGCGAGATTCCTGCCGGTGCAGAGAAAGACCTTGTGTCCGTTTGCCTGCGCCTTCCTGACGGCGTCCAGAGCCGACGCGGGCGGAATATTGTACCCCAGCTCGGTCAGCGTACCGTCAATATCCAATAGTAACAGCTTTTTATTCATATCATTCACATCCTGTTCTGGCAGCCGGCAGTGAGCCATGCTCACACCGATTCGCGCTCAATGAGGTTGTATCCCAGCATAGTGTGGGTGAGGGGAAGCTTTTCGCCGGGATGCTCGCGGGTAAAGTCGATCATGGAAAGCAGAAGCTGCGCTGCCTTCTCGCCGCTTTCACGGTGGAAAAGCCGCACGGTGGTGAGGGCGGGGGTGATAATCGTTCCTGCCAGCCCTCCGCCGATGCCGCCGATGCTGACGTCTGTGGGAATCCGTAATCCGTGTTCCCGGAGCGTTTTCACCGCGCCGACGGCAAGCGTATCGGTCGCGCAGACCACGCCGTCAGGCAGAAAGCCGCTGTCGAGAATCTCATTCATGCCGCGGCTTCCTTCTTCCACGGAAAACAGCACCTCTCTCCTGACGAGTTCCTCCGGATTCAGACCGGCTTCGAGCATGGCCTCTTCGACCCCTTTCCGCCGGTTCAGCCCGACGCTGACGTCGGATTCCACCGCTCCGACAAAGGCAAGCCTGCGCCTGCCCTTGCCGAGAATATAGCGGGTGATCTCCCGCGCGGCGCGGCGGTCGTCATGGAAGATGCAGCTCACGGAGGGGTGATTCTGCCCGCAGACGACAATGGGAATGTCGCTTTCCCTGAAAAAACGGATATGGGCGGGGGTCAGCACCGTCCCCATGAGAATGATGCCGGCGAGTCTGACCTCCTGCATCATTCTCAGGTAATCCAGTTCCTGTTTCTTGTCATTGCCGGCGTTGCCGAACATCGTGAGATAGCCGGATCTGCTCAGCACGGAGGACACGCCCTCCATGAGGTTGCTGACGGAATCGGAATGGATTTTCGGCACGATCACGCCGATGCTGTTGCTGCGCTGCTGCCGGAGCGAACGCGCCGCGACATTGGGCACATAGCCGGTTTCTTCAATGACCTTTTTGATTATCTGTTTCTTTTCCTCGCTGATGCTGCCGCCGTTGAGATAACGGCTGACCGCGGCGGAGGAAACGCCTGCCAACGCGGCGATTTCACTGATTTTCATAGGCTGTCATCTCACAGTGAAGAGGGGAATGCCGTGGGGGGACAATCAGTTTTCCAGCAGCCAGGCAAACCCGAAGGGTCTGAGTACAACGGAATCCGTCGTGAGGGAGTCGCCCGTCATGAGATCCGTGCAGGAGACAGACCTGCCCAGCGGCACGGCGCGTTCCTGACCGGCGAAATTGAAGAGGGCAAGCAAATGCTGGCCGCCGCAGCTTCTGCTGATGCCGAGGACATTGGGGGAGCCGGTTTCCACGGGGGAGAATTCCGCTGTGGCCCTGAAGGCGTCATTGGCGGCGCGGACGTCCTCCAGCTTCCGGAGGGCGGAGAAGATCCTGCCCTGATAGCTTGCGGGATCGTGACGCTTATCGGCGAGCTTCCAGTCGAACCTGCCGCGGTGGAGATAGCGGCTGTCGAATTTCTTATTGATGTCGGCGTGATAGCTGTAATCGTTGAGCTGTCCCACCTCATCGCCGCTGTAGATGACCGGAATGCCGCTCTGGGTAAACATATAGGCGTGAAGCATGATATCCGCGTCCACGGCGAGCGAAAGCGCGTCCTCGTCATCGTTCCACAACGCCGCTTCAATGCCGCAGAGGCTGGCGGTGGTTCCGCACAGGCGGGCGTCCTGCAGAATCTGGTCTTCATTGTAAAGTTCGCCGCGGGAAACGCTGCCGGGATATTTGCCGGTGAAGTAATCGTTGAGGTAACGCTTGTGAGGAATCTGATCCATGCCGCGGTCTTTCAGCCAGTCATAATCCAGACCCCAGCCGATGTCATCGTGACACCGCAGGTAATTGAGAAAGACGTAATTCTTGGGCAGCGCGGCGAGCTGATCCATCTGACGCCTGAGCAGGCGGACGTCGCGGGTGGCGACGGTGTGCCAGGTGCTTGCCATGGTGGTGACGTTGTAAAGCATATTGCATTCAGGCTTTTCCGTGGTGCCGAAATAGGGAACCACCTTGGACGGTTCCATGACCACTTCGCCGAGAAGAAGCACCGACGGACAGACGATTTCGCAGATAATCCGCATCATACGCACGATGTTATGCACCTGTGGAAGGTTGCGGCAGGGGGTGCCAAGCTCCTTCCGGATATACGGGACGGCGTCCAGCCGGATAACGTCAATGCCGGCGTTGGCGAGGTACGGCAGATTGGCGGTCATGTCGTTGAAGACGGTGGGGTTTGCGTAGTTGAGGTCCCACTGATACGGATAGAAGGTGGTCATGACCACCTTGCCCGCCTCATCGCACCAGCTGAAGTTGCCGGGCGCGGTAGTGGGGAAGACCTGCGGCACGGTCCTTTCCAACTCGCGGGGGCTGTCCCAGCTGTCG
>CADCON010000112.1 GCA_902803035.1 uncultured Ruminococcus sp. | reverse complement strand
GTAGGATACGTGAGCCACGGCGTTGTTGCCGTCCATGGTTTTCATTTTTCTGGCCATGTTGATATTTTCCTCCTTAAGGAATTTTTAGAAAGGATTTGAAATGCGACGCGCACTATGCGGCTCGGGTCGTAAGAGGGAGAACGCCTTCCGCCGTCTGCGGTCAGAGCCGCATATACGGCACGCACCGCAATGTCTGGGATTGCGGATATCGCAATTCATCACTGTATATTTTAACACTATTTTATCTGTATGTAAAGCAAAATTACGCCGATTTTTCAAAAATTAATGCCTTATTCAAAATTCTAACATATGCAATTCCTTGCAAAAGTGAAGAATATATGATAGAATGAATACGGAATGACAAATGCAGAAAGGGGTACGGCTTCTTGAAATTCAGATACAGCCGCCAATTCGTCATTTTTTCCGCGCTGACGCTTCTCTGGACGGCGGTGATCTTCCTCTTCTCCGCCCAGAACGGCGAGGAATCCTCCGGTCTGAGCGCGAGGCTGCTGGCGTTTCTCTGCGGACTGTTCCGGTACGAGCCTGCCCCGGAGACCCGCTCCCTTCTCACGCTGCTGCTGCGGAAGGCCGCCCACATGACGGAATTCGGCATTCTCGCCCTTCTCTGGCTGGGAACGCTGCGGAGCGGCTTCGGAAAATCCCGCCGGCATTATCTCCTCGCGTTCGCGGCGGCTTCTTTCTGCGGGGCGGCGGACGAATGCCACCAGCTCTTTGTCAACGGCCGCGCCGGACAATTCACCGACTGGCTGATCGATTCTGCCGGCGCGCTGCTTTTCCTGACAGCGGCGGGTCTGCTCTCGGCGGCAGTCGCCTTTGCGCGGAGGAAACGCGAAAAACCGTAATATATTAGCGGATTATTACAATTCGGAATAAATGCCGGAGCGTTATGCCGATAACGCCGGCGTTATGATATTCATCCCATCAATATATAATGAAAAGGAAGATGAAACATGGCAATTCTCGTAACAGGCGGAGCCGGATTTATCGGTTCTCACACCTGCGTCGTGCTGCAGGAAGCGGGCTACGACATCATCGTGGTGGACAATTTCTCCAATTCCAAACCCGAAGCCCTCAACCGCATCAAAAAGATCACCGGCAGGGATTTCAAATTCTACGAAGCCGACATCCTCGACGCGGAGGCGATGAAGCGGATCTTTGAGGAAAATGAGATCGAAGCGGTCATTCACTTCGCCGGACTCAAGGCGGTGGGCGAATCGGTTGCCAAGCCCATCGAATACTACCACAACAACATCACCGGCAGCCTTGTGCTGTTTGACGCCATGCGCAACCACGGCTGCAAGACCATCGTCTTCTCGTCCTCTGCGACGGTTTACGGCATGAACAACGTCCCGCCGTTCGTGGAAACCATGCCTCTCTCCACCACCAATCCCTACGGCTCTACCAAGCTCTTCATCGAGGACATCCTGCGCGACATCTGCGTCGCCGATCCGGAGTGGAGCGTCATGCTGCTCCGGTACTTCAATCCCATCGGTGCCCATCCCTCCGGGCTGATCGGCGAAAGCCCGAATGACATCCCCAACAACCTCTTCCCCTACATCGCCAGCGTCGCGGTCGGCAGGCTGGAGAAGCTGGGCGTGTTCGGCAACGATTATCCCACGGTGGACGGCACCGGCGTGCGCGATTACATTCACGTAATGGATCTCGCCGACGGCCATGTGCGCGCGCTGGAATACGCGCTGGCTCACAAGGGCGCGCAGGCGGTCAATCTCGGCACCGGCAAGGGAACCAGCGTGCTGCAGGCGGTCGCCGCCTTTGAAGCGGGCAGCGGAATGCCCGTGCCCTACGTCATCAAGCCCCGCAGACCGGGCGACATCGCGGAATGCTACGCCGACTGCTCCAAGGCGAAGGCGCTTCTCGGCTGGGAAGCAAAGCGGAACATGGAGGATATGTGCCGCGACGGCTGGAATTTTATAAAGAACAACCCCAACGGTCTTTGACGCGCGCGGCGGAGCCGCATTGAATGAATCACGAAGGAGCGTTTCGCGCCGGAAAAAAGCGGCCGCCTGTGTCATCTGACGCGGGCGGCTGTTTACTTTTGTCGGAAATCGGCGTCGGTTTCTGATATGAATAAAAATTCATAACGTATTTATGCTTTATTAACAAATCAACTGTGAGGTTATTGTTTTGTTCTAAAAAAATTAAAAAAATGCTTGCATTTCTGTAAAAGATATGTTATCATATGTCCGTAACTGCAAAGTGGAGTAAATCATTGCCATGCTCCATTTTGAAGTCCACGGATTATTTTGAAAAGATTTGCCAAAAATTTAAGAGGGATTGGCAAATCCAAAAAATTTTTTGGAGGTAATTATCATGAAAAGAAGATTAGCTCTCGTACT
>CADCON010000111.1 GCA_902803035.1 uncultured Ruminococcus sp. | reverse complement strand
CCACCTTGTCCGTCAGGCACGGAATGAGAAAGTCTCCGAACAAATCAATATCGAGATAGAAAAACTGACCCTGTTGTCTTTCCTCCGGCAGAACGCCGTGATAGGCGTAGACTTTAAGATTTCTGACGGAAATGATGTCGGGCATTTTCAATCGGCTCCCTTCATAGTGAGGTATGGCACATCGGCGGAAAAAACTCTTCGCGCGGTCATAAGACGGTGTCAAAACAGTTGCAATTTGCCGCGTGGAATGGTAAAATAAAAAGAAAAGGATTATTGAGAAATATGAACGCAACGGATTCTTCGCCCATTATCTTTTACTATTACAAAAACCTCAGTGATCCGGCATTCTTCTGCCGCCTGCTGGAAAAACGGTTCAGGGAATCGGGGCATGACCGGCCGATTGAATTCCGCTGCTGGGACTGCTATCACGAGCTTCCCGGAAAAGACGGGGATATTTACTGCTATGACGGCATGGTGATGTCCGCACTGGCGTATAACGGCTATATCCGGCGGCTGCCCGCCATCATCGACGTTTCCGGCGTCTTTCAATGGATTCTTGACGGCAGTATGTACCGCCGGACTATCTGCGGCATACCCTTTCTGATCTGCGGGAATGTCCTTATCAGCAGGAAAGGCGACGGCGGTCCCGTCCGTTTCGTGTACGATATCAAAGGAGGACTCGCCGCCCCCATGAAGTCCATGGTCTTCGAGTATTTCCTTTTTGCCTACTTCAATATGCAAAGCGGATCCGAAGAGGCGGTTGACGCCATGAAGGCACTTGGAACCATACTTGGCGGCAGGGAGAAATATGACAACACGGAGTTTGCGGTGTATGACGGTATTGACCGTTTTCTCAGGGGCGAATGCCGGTATATTCTCGGCTTTACCGAGGATTTAAGGCGCCTGCCCGCGGGAGATTATCTGGTGCAGTACGCCAATTTTTCTCACGGTCCACACTGTGAAATTCCCTTCTTCTACACCGATTACATTTCGATCGGGCGTTCGCCGTCAGGCGAAAAGCTGCTGGACTGTCTCGATATCGCGGAAATCGTATCGGACAGCCGCTTCGCTTATGAATTGTGTACCGGGGGAGGAAAGCTGCAGTATATGCTGCCGGCGGACAGAACGCTCTATCCGCTGCTGTCGGCCGCCGATCCCGTCTATGACCAGCTTTTTGCCCTTGCCCGCAGCGAAAATAACTGCGTATTGAGATACGGCAGGGATTTCTACACGGAATTTCAAAGAAAGGCGGACGAACTGCTTGCCGCGCTGGAGTGAGGGACAGGTTTTCCCTATGGAAGTTATACACCGGCGCGCTGCACTTTGTCAAGCTTCATTTTGTTATCGATTCCAAACATTGAAAAAGGTGGTTTTGCTATGAATATTCCCGCCATCCGGCACAAGAGCACGGCCGATATGTGCTATGCCGCCGATAAGGACACCGCTGTGATCCGTCTTCGCACCGGAAGGGACGTGGAGCAGGCGTACATTATCTGCGACGACCCCTTCATTCACTGGCTCAGGCGGCAGGAGGCATGGGATGGCACGAAGCACCCCATGACCCGCGCGATGGAGCTGGAACATCACATCATCTGGGAGTACAGGACGCAGCCGACCTACAAGCGGCTTCAGTATTACTTTGAAGTGACCGGCGGCGGGGAAAGCCTGCTGGTCTACGACGGGAAAATCTGCGGTGCGGAGCATCCGGACAAGACCACCAGAATCTGCTTCAAGCTGCCGTGGATGAATCCGTCGGATATCATCTCGCCCCCCGCGTGGGTGAAGGAAACCGTGTGGTATCAGATCATGCCCGACCGCTTCTGCCGCGCGGGCGGACCTGATGACAGCCTGATTCCGTGGGGGGAATTCCGGAAGCCGGAGCGTCCGGGACAGGGAATGTACTACGGCGGCGACCTGCGCGGCATTACGAGCCGCCTGCCGTACCTGCGCGAGCTGGGCGTCAACGGGCTTTATTTCACCCCGATATTCCTCTCCGACAGCTATCACAGGTACAACACCTTCGATTACAATCGGATTGATCCCCTCCTCGGCACGGAGGAGGACATGAAGGAGCTTGTCGCCAGAGCGCATGAGCTGGGTATCCGCGTCATGCTGGACGGCGTTTTCAATCACTGCGGCACGGCGTTTTTCGCGTGGAAGGACGTTGCGGAAAAGGGCAAGGCTTCGCCGTGGTACGACTGGTTTTTCATCAATGCCGACAACCTGGATCTCAACCGTTTCGACACCGCCGACGGAAGGTATTTCACCTTCTCCTTCGTGGGGGTCATGCCCAAGCTGAACACCAACCACCCGGAGGTTATCCGCTATTTCTGCGACATCTGTTCGCACTGGGTGAGGGATTGGGATGTGGACGGCATCCGCTTCGACGTGGGCGACGAAATTTCCCACACCTTCCTGCGGGAGCTGCGCCGGACGCTCAAGCCCCTCAAGGACGATATCTTCCTGCTGGGGGAAATCTGGTATGATTCCATGCCATGGCTCGAGGGCGATGAATATGATTCGGTCATGAATTATCCCGCGTACAACTGCGTGAATGACTTCAACCGTGAGAGGGAGCTTTCGTCCGTCGATTTCATGCATTCGCTCAACGCCTGTCTGACGATGTATCCGGAGCAGGTGACCGAGGTGCTTTTCAATTTCATCGACACTCACGACACCGTGCGTATCTCTGAGGAATGCGGGGGCGACACGGATCTGCTGCTGCAAAAGCTCGCAATGCTTTTCACCCTGCCGGGGACGCCCTGTCTATATTACGGCACCGAAATCGCCCTGCGCGGTCAAGAAAAATGGGACAACCGGAGCTGTATGCCGTGGCAGGACATTGAAGCCGGCAGATACAGCGGTATTTTCGGCAAGGTGAGCCGTCTGATACATCTTCGCCGCGACTGTCCGCAGCTGAGAACTTCGCACATCCGCTTTACCCATGACGAAGGGCATCCGCGTCTTCTCCGGTACACAAGGACCTGCGACGGCGAAGACAGTGCGATCGGCGTTTGCGTCAATTCGGGAAATGACGGCGTGAGCCTTCCTGTTTCCGGCAGGATTCTCTTTGCCAATCGCTACGAGGATGGCAGGCTTCTGCCAAATGGCGCGCTGATTTATGAGATTTGAATGAAAGGATTTGCTTTATGAATCAGAATGTACAGGTGCAGGGATTCAATGACCGCGCCAACGGAAGAATTCATATCATCGACTATGTGCGGGGGATCGCGCTTCTCTATATGATTTTCTTTCACCTGACGTTTGACCTCGCCTTTGTCGTTCCCACCGAATGGGGCAAGGCGGCTTTTTACGCCAATGAGGGCGTCGCGGTGCTGGATACCTCCGCGTTCATTCTTCTGGCGGGCATCTCCTGCGCCTTCAGCCGGAGCAATCTCCGCCGGGGCGGGCGGCTGCTGGCCGTCGCGCTCGCGTTTACCGTCGTGACGGCGTTCTTCTTCCCCGGCGAAGCCATCTATTTCGGCATTCTTCACCTTATGAGCGTGGGAATGATCCTTTGGGGCGCGTTTGACGAATTTCTCAAAAAGGCGCCGGCGGCGGTCATGATTCCGCTCTGTGCGGTGATTTTCACCCTGACCTATCAGATCAGCAAGGGATTTGTTGGCATTCAAGGACTGTTTGAATGGCCCGTCCCGCAGGAGCTGCTGGCCAACAACCTGCTTTATCCGCTGGGATTCATCAAGGGCGGCTTCCTGTCGGTGGATTATGTGCCGCTGCTGCCGTGGCTTTTCCTCTTCCTCGGCGGCGCGTACATCGGCGGGCTTCTGACGAAATACCGCGACAGGCTGCCGGACTTCTGCTTTGCCGATCCGCTGCCGTGGCTGGGATTCATCGGGCGGCACACGCTGATCGTCTACATCGTCCACCAGCCGGTCATGCTCGGTATTCTATACGCGGCGGATTTCCTGATGAAGCGGTAGAAGAACAGCCATCCGTCAAATTTATAGCCGGTTCACAATTCCGGATCAAAAAGATGCTATAATGTATTTCCCTTTTCAAGAATTCTATCCAAAGGATGATGAATTAACCATATGAATTTCGCACAGGCACTCGCCGCCGAATTTGGCATTAAGCCGGAATACAGCGAGAATATTCTCAAACTGATCGACGACGGCAATACCATCCCCTTTATTGCCCGCTACCGCAAGGAAATGCACGGCTCCATGGATGACCAGAAGCTGCGCGAGATCGCGGAGCGTTACCAGTACCTCCAGAATCTCGACAAGCGCCGCAGCGAGGTGCTTTCCTCCATCGAAAGCCTAGGCAAGCTGACCGACGAAATCGTTGCCGCCCTCGACAAAGCCGCCACGCTCACCGAAATCGAGGACATCTACCGTCCCTACAAGCCCAAGCGCAAGACCCGCGCCTCCGTTGCCCGCGAAAAGGGGCTGGAGCCGCTGGCGGCGGTCATCTTCGCGCAGGAAACCAAGGAATACCCCATCGATCTGGCGGCCGCCTACCTCAACCCCGAAAAGGAAGTCAACACCCCCGAAGAGGCTCTTCAGGGCGCGATGGATATCATCGCGGAGGACATCTCCGACAACGCCGAGATCCGCAAGCGTCTTCGCACGGTCGCCTTTGAGCATGGCAATCTCGTTTCCAAGGCGGCCGATCCTGAAGCGGATTCGGTCTATGAGAATTACTACGATTATTCCGAGCCGATGAAGCGGGCGGCGGGCTATAAGATTCTCGCCATCGACCGCGGCGAAAGGGAAAAGTATCTCAAGGTGTCGATCGACTTCGACCGCTCCCGGGGCGTTGACATCATCTGCAAGGCGGTGCTCAGACCCGGCGGCAAGCCCTGCACCGACACGGTGCGGGCGGCGGCGGAGGACGCCTACGACCGGCTGATTTTCCCCTCGATTCAGAATGAGCTGCGCGGCGAGCTGACCGACGCGGCGGTGGAGAACGCCATCAAGGTGTTTTCCGAGAACCTGCACCAGCTTCTCATGCAGCCGCCCGTCAAGGGCAAGGTGGCGATGGGTCTTGATCCCGGCTACCGCATGGGCTGCAAGGTCGCGGTGGTGGACGCGACGGGAAGATTGCTCAATACCACGGTCATTTACCCCGTGCGTCCCATGCATTCCGAAGCGAAGGTCGCCGAGGCCAAGCGCATTGTCGGCAAATTCATCAAGGCGTACGGCGTGGAGATCATCGCCATCGGCAACGGCACGGCGAGCAAGGAAACCGAAATCTTCGCCGCCGAGCTGATCCGCGAGCAGAATCTCAAGGTCGCCTACATGGTGGTGAGCGAAGCCGGCGCGTCGGTCTATTCGGCAAGCAAGCTGGCCGCCGAGGAATTTCCCGATTACGACGTGAACGTGCGTTCGGCGATTTCCATTGCCCGCCGTCTGCAGGATCCGCTTGCCGAGCTGGTCAAGATCGACCCCAAGGCGATCGGCGTCGGACAGTACCAGCACGATATGCCGCAGAAGCGGCTCTCCGAAGCGCTGGACGGCGTGGTGGAGGACTGCGTGAATTCGGTCGGCGTTGACCTCAATACCGCTTCTCCCGCGCTTCTCAGCAAGGTCGTGGGCATCACCCCCACGGTGTCGCGGAATATCGTGGCATACCGCGAAGCGAACGGCGCGTTCAGGAGCCGGAGGGAGCTTCTCAAGGTGGCGAAGCTGGGACCCAAGGCATTTGAACAGTGCGCGGGCTTCATGCGGGTGAGCGAGAGCGACAATCCGCTGGACGGCACGGCTGTTCACCCCGAAAGCTATCAGGCGGCGGAATCGCTTCTCGGACTGTGCGGCTTCACGCCGGAGGATATCCGCGCCGGAAGACTCAGCGGACTGCGCGGGAAGGTAAAGGATATGGGCGTGGAAAAGACCGCCGCACAGCTTGGCGTCGGCGTTCCCACCCTCACCGACATCATCAGCGAGCTGATGCGCCCCGGACGCGACCCGCGCGACGAGCTTCCCAAGCCCATGCTCCGCACGGATGTGATGGACATCAAGGATCTGAAGATCGGCATGGAAATGCAGGGTACCGTCCGCAATGTCATCGACTTCGGCGCGTTCGTGGACATCGGCGTGCATCAGGACGGACTGGTGCATATCTCCCAGATTGCCAACCGCCGGATCAGGCATCCTTCCGAGGTGCTGAAGGTGGGCGATATCGTGAAGGTGTGGGTGCTTTCGGTGGACGAGGTCAAGGGACGCATCGGTCTGACCATGAAAGGAGAACCGAAAAAGCAATGAATGGCTTGAAACCGGCGGCTTTGTCGCTTCTGGCGTGTTTTCTCTGCGTTTGCTGCCTTGCGTCCTGCGGGAAGGAAATGCCGGGAAGGCTGGACGGTCAGTATCCCGACGCGCTGACGTCGCAGACATTCATCGGGCATTCGTCCGGCGAATCGGATGACGAAGCGTCCTCACAGGCCGGCGGGGGCGAAAACGACGCGTCTTCCGGTTCGGATGAAAAAGCGTATCCCGCGCCGGCATTCCGCGCCGGCAGCTATACCATGGAGTCATCGGGCGTGAATGAGCAGTACATTTATTCCGGCAAGTCGGTGGTCTCATTCACCCGCGTCACCCAGATCTACGATTACGACATCAGGCTGGCCGTCAGAAAGAACGGTTCCATGAGCGCGGTCTACACCTTCAGCAGAATACGCACGGGCTACGAAACGCCCGACGGTTCGGACAAGACCGACACAAACGACAAAAAAGGACGCAATGATGACAACGCCGTGTATTACGATCTCATTGGGCAGAGCTTTACGGCTGAAATCTCGAAGGATTACAGCATCACCCTGAAGGGCATTGATCTGATCCACAAAAAATACCCCTACACCGCTGACGTGGTGACCGACGAAAATATGAAGGAGGTCGTGGCGGATCTCTTCTACAAAATGGGCAGCAGCCTGCAATCCGGCAGCCGCTGGAAGCTGAAGCAGGTGGGCGTTACCAACACCTACACCGTCGCCAGCGTCAAAAACGGCAGCGTCTATATCAATATCAAGGGAACGCAGCTCGACATTCCGGAGCCGTTTACCCGCGACGGGGTGAAGTACACCTATCAGAAGCGGGAGCCGCTGAGCGGTTCGCTGGTGATTTCGATGGACAACCGCATGGTGCAGGAGCAGTCCTCCTATCAGGAGAACAGCGGCGTGATCGAATCGGGAGATCGGAAATACACCTTCACGGAATCGGCGGCTTCGATATGCAATATCAAAATGAAATAGGAGTTTTTTACCATATGAATGAAGATAAGAATAATCATCCGGACAATCTCCTGCGTGAGGACGATATCATCTGGGTTGAGATCGAGAAGGGCGACGAGAGGGCGTTCCATCTGATCTCCGCCGACACTACGGACGATGGCAGAAAGTACGCGATAGCGGTGCCGGCGGATGATTCCGCCCGCTTGGAGGAACAAGGCCTCCGTGTCATTCTGTTCAGAATGGAGTATAACGAGGAAACCGGAAAGGACGAAATCGTACCGCCTTATCTCGATGAGGACGCCATGATTTCCCTTGAAGTCAGAATGGGAGATGGCCCTCAGGGTGAGTATGACGAAGATGAAGACGATTCCGACGGTGAGTAACGCGCGAAAGGAGAAATCGGCATGAGCGAAGACAGAGAAAAGAACGTTCCCGGCGAGGAAGCGGAAGACAGCGTTTATTACCTGACAGACCAGCAGGGGAAGGAATACCCCTTTGAGCTGCTGGATGTGATCGATTTCGAGGGCGGGAAATACGGCGTTTTCTTCCCGCTTGACGAATCCGACGCCGATTCGGAGGACACGGAGGTTGTGATTCTCAGGGCGACGCTGAAGGACGACGGCTCTGCGGAATTCGACGGCGTGGACGACGACGCGGTGTTGGACGGCGTGTTCGCCATATTCATGCGGAATATGCGCGCGGCCTTCGACGCGGAGAATTCCGACTGCGGCTGCGGCGAGTGACGGACCGGACCTGACCCGGAAAAAAACAAGAATCCCCGGAGCGGCGGCATCCGAATGCCCTCGT
>CADCON010000110.1 GCA_902803035.1 uncultured Ruminococcus sp. | reverse complement strand
TTGCGCCGCCAAATACGACAACGACAGACATCAGATAAAGGTCGGCGGCAACAAGCGAAATCAGAAAAAGAACCAATACGATGGCAATCGGTATCATAATCAAAGCAGTCGTCTGATTGGAGATATCCGATGGCACGCTGTATAGTCCCTTGACGAATCCGTGGAACAGCCACGGCACCACATAATAATCAAACAGCGAAGCAAAATAGAAGACAATGTTCTGAAGCATCATGCCGGAAAGCAATTTCTGCAGGGCAGGATACTCATTCCAGCGGATTTCTCCGTAGCTGCTGATCACCTTCGCGCAGAATCCCGGCAAAAGACAGAGAACGGCAAGCGGCACTAACTCGAACGCGCTTTCGGTGTTCAGAAAATTGGCCATCAGGTAGCCTGCCACTGTCGCAAAATCGGCAAAGCCGTAGCAAATGAACCAGAGCCCGAAATCGACAGGATTCCCGGCCGAATATGAAAACGAAATGATTTCAGGATTGGTCAGTCCCAGCGCGAGGTCAGGGCGCACCTCCTTCATAACGGTCAGATCGGTGCTTTCCCAGGGGGCAAAAAAGCTGCTGAGCGCCATGACCACAAAATAAGCGGCGGTCAGCGCAATCAAAGGGAGCGGCCTCCATTTTTTCTCCTGCGCTTCGCCCGTTCCCTGCGGCTGAGGGGGAAGCGAATAATCCGGCATTCCATAATTCTGCATTTGCATGGCCTCCGTTATCTGTAGATAACTTCTTCCCTGCCGGGGCCGTTGGACACGATATCAATCGGGAAGCCGATCTGCCCCTCGATGAATTCAATGTAATTGCGGCAGTTCTCCGGAAGCTCCTCGTAAGACCTGATGCCCCTCACGTCGCACTTCCAGCCGGGGAGCGTCTGAAGCACCGGCTTTGCCTTGGCGAGAAGATGCGTCACGGGGAATTCATGGGTGAGCTTGCCGTCGATCTCGTAGCCGACGCAGACCGGAATCTCGTCGAGATAACCCAGCACGTCCAGGCAGGTCATAGCCACCTTCGTCGTACCCTGCGCCATGCAGCCGTAACGGGTCGCCACGCAGTCGAACCAGCCCACGCGTCTCGGTCTGCCCGTGGTCGCGCCGAATTCTCCCCTGTCGCCGCCGCGTCTGCGAAGCTCGTCCGCTTCCGCGCCGAAGATCTCGCTGACGAATTCGCCCGCGCCGACCGCGCTGGAATACGCCTTGGTGACGGTAACGACCTCGGTGATCGCCCTGGCGGGAATGCCCGCGCCGACCGCGCCGTAGCCCGCGAGAGTCGAGGAGGATGTGACCATCGGATAAATGCCGAAGTCGGTATCCTTGAGGGAACCGAGCTGTCCTTCCAGAAGAATCCGCTTGTCCTCACGCACGGCCTTCTGAAGGAATTCAAAGGTATTGGCGACATAAGGCGCGACGATCTCGCGGCACCTCATGAGATAATCGTAGATTTCCTGCTCCGGAATCTCCGGCTTGCCGTAGACCGTCCTGATGACGGTATTCTTGACGCTCATGACCCTGCGGACCTTTTCCCTGAGATACGTCTCGTCGGCAAAAAGCTCGTTGACCTGAAAGCCTATCTTAGAATATTTATCGGAATAAAACGGCGCAATGCCCGATTTGGTAGAGCCGAAAGCCTCGCCGCCCAGCCTTTCCTCCTCGTACACGTCGAGCAGCACATGATAGGGCATGATCAGCTGCGCGCGGTCGGAAATGAGAATCTTGGGAGTGGGAACGCCCTGCGCCACCACATCGGCAAGCTCCTTTTCAAATTTGATCAGATCCAGCGCGACGCCGTTTCCGATGATGTTGACGGTATGCTGATGGCACACGCCCGACGGCAGCAGGTGAAGCGCAAATCTTCCGAAATTGTTGATAATCGTGTGACCCGCGTTTGCACCGCCCTGAAAGCGAATGACAATATCAGACTCGGCGGCAAGCATATCAGTGATCTTGCCTTTTCCCTCGTCGCCCCAATTAGCTCCGACAATAGCCTTAACCAATCACGTTCATCTCCATTTTTGTAAAATGCGGCACGGCAATTCTCATGCCGGCAGGATGCAGAAACGGGATTTTTTTGTCCTTTACTCTCTGCAACTAAGTTATTATACTACAATTCATGCGCTGTGTCAACGATGAATTTATGAATTCCGATATCTTTTGCTCATCCGGACAGTCACATCTGTCCGGAAAGTCCGCCTGAGCGGCGCAATATGATAATTGACAAATCCCGTGGAATATAGTAGAATGTCTGTATAAAATAAGGACAATATCACACCTTTCTGGGAGGATTCAGGTATGAAGCATAAGGAAATTACCCACCGCTCGGTGGAAAAGCTTATGTTCTGGGCATTTCTGGCGTTTTTCCCGCTGATGGCAGGATTCTGCTTTTTCTGCGGAATGCCGTCATGGCTCTGGGAAATCATGCTCGCCATGCCGGTCGTTGTGGGAATATGCACATTCGTGCCCTTCCTCAACGGCAGCGTTCAGGCGTACACCGCGACCTTCTGCATGGTGGCGGCCGCGACCGCCTATATGTGGGAGAACAATACCATCTCGGCGGGGCACGGCGTATTCCTGGTGATCATGTGCTTCGCGGCGCTGTACAGAAGAATAGGGCTGATCGCGCTTCAGATCATATATGTAACGGCGTTGTATGCCGCGCTCTATCTGCTGTATCCGGAGAAATTCTTCGCGCAGCTTGAAATGCCGCTCAGCGCGGTGGTCCGGCTGGTGCTTTTCTATATGGGCAGCACCGCCGTCATCGCCATGATCCAATGGTTCCGCAACGCGGTTTCCATCATGGAATCCCGCGCGCAGAGCATCACGGAGCTTTACCGGATGGTAGAGCAGGAAAAGATCAATGCCGAAGCGGGCAGCCGCGAAAAAGCGGACTTTCTCGCCAACATGAGCCACGAAATGCGCACGCCGATGATTGCGGTCTGCGGCATGAGCGAGCTGCTGCTGCAGGGCGACCTTTCGCCGCTGGAGGAGGAATACGTCGCCACCATTCAGAATTCGGCGCAGAATCTGCTGAGCATGGTGAACGACATCCTCGACTTTTCCAAGATTGAAGCCAACAAAATGCAGCTGGAGGAAGCGGCCTACGATGTGGAAACCCTCGTTTCGGACGTCGCCCGCATCGTCAATGTACGCATCGGCGAAAAGAATATCGACTTCATCGCCGACATCGCCCCGGATATTCCCGCGGAGCTGATCGGCGACGGGGCAAGACTGCGCCAGATTCTGATCAATCTTCTCAACAACGCGGTCAAATTCACCGAAAGCGGCATGATCCTTCTCCGGATGACCTGTTCGGTTGACGAGGACGCCAGATTCTGGCTGAACATAGAAGTCACCGACACCGGCATCGGCATTTCGCGTGAGGATCAGAAGAAGCTCTTCACGCAGTTTTCGCAGGTGGACACCGACCACAGCAGGCGGATGGAAGGCACCGGTCTGGGGCTGGTCATCTCGCAGCGTCTGGCGAACAGAATGAACGGCTCCATCAGCGTCGAGAGCGAACCGGGCAAAGGCTCCACCTTCCGCGTAGTGGTGGAGCAGAAGGTCAGACGCCGCCGCGAGCTGGGATTCGTCCCGGATCCCGACGGGTATGTGGCGTACGTGTACGAGCCTGACCATTATTACGCGGAAAACCTCCGCAAGCTGATGGAAGGCCTCGGCGTGGCGGTCATCGCCGTCAGCGACATCGCGGTGTGGGATTATTACAACGCCGACCGCTTCGGCTCCATGCTTTTCTTTGACTACGCTTCGGGAATCGCGGGGGTAAATTCCTTCGCGTCCAGAATCAAGCGGATGCGCCTGATCTCGCTGGTCGATCACAATACCTTCGTGGACGACGGCGTGAAGGAAAACATTCTGATCATGCACAAGCCCGTGCTGACCGGACAGCTTGCCGCCCTCATCCGCGGGGAGCATCCCGAATGCTTCCGCCGTTCGCGCAAGACCGAGAATCACCTCTTCATTCCGGAAGCCCGCATTCTGGTGGTTGACGACAATTATGTCAACCTCCGGGTCACCGCCGGTCTGCTGAATGTCTACAAGCCGCACGTCGAAATGGTTTCAAGCGGGCAGGAGGCGTTTGAAATTCTCATGCGCGACCCGCATTTCGACATGATCTTCATGGACCACATGATGCCCGGCTGGGACGGCATTGAAACGGTGCGGCACATCCGTTCGCTGGACGGGGATTACTACAGGCAGGTGCCGATCATCGCCCTTTCCGCCAATGTCGGCGAAGCGGCGCGCGAACTGTTCCTGTCAAGCGGCATGAACGACTTCGTGGAAAAGCCCATGAGCAGCGAGACCCTCGCGGGCGTCATCCGGAAGTACATACCCGCGGACAAACAGACCGATGAATACGTCGAAAAGATCGACCCGAAAATGAAGGTGTCCCGCTCGCGGAAGGAATACCTCGCCTCGTCGGTTCCATCGGACGCCGGCAGCATTGCGATTCCCGGACTTGACGTGCCGCAGGGCGTCTTCAATATGGGCGGCAGCCTCGACGCCTTCCATCACATTCTGAATGTATTTCTCTCCGACGGCCGCAAGAAGGCGGCATTGCTCCGCCAGTACGCGGAACAGGGCAGCGTCAGATCCTATCTCATCGAAGCGCATTCGCTCAAGAGCGTGGCCGCCAGCATCGGCGCGGCGGCGCTTTCGCAGCTCGCCGCCGGACACGAGGACGCCGCCAGAAGCGGCGACGAATCCTTCATCACCGAGCATTACGGCGAGCTGGCCGGCAGCTATGACGCCCTTCTCGACAGCGTGGAGAATTATCTCCGCGCCGGCGGACTGATGGAAACGCCGGAAGGAGACGAGCCGGAACCCACGGTGAAGCAGCCCATTTCGGCGCAGAAGAAGCATTCCGACGCGGCGGAGATCATACGGCTGATAGACCGCTTTGACAGTGACGCCGCCCTCGCCGGCATCCGGGAGCTGCTGAAATACAATCTCAGCCAGGAGGACCGCGACGCCTTATGCACGGCAACCGAACGCCTGAATGACTACGATTTCGACGGCGCGCTTCTCGCGCTGCGTCCGCTTTGAGACGGCGCTGTATAATTTGAGATACTTTGCATAAAACATTATTTCCAATTTGTAAAGCCGCTTTCACATTCTGTTAACAATTAGGATGTATCATTTAATCAGAGCGAATCGAAACAATTTCTGAACGACCGGACAATGCCGGTCGGCATTGTGGGAGGAGATAAAGCCAAGATGAAGAAGATTCTCGTAGTGGACGACAACAAGACCACCCTTGCCATGGCCAAACAGGCTATCGGCGATGAATATTCGGTAATTGCCGTTATTTCGGGGTTTCAGGCGCTCAAATACCTTGAGCGCGACATCCCTGACCTGATCCTGCTGGATCTCAATATGCCGGAAATGGACGGCAGACAGACCATGGCCAGAATCAAAGCCATTGAGAAGCTCAGCGAGATTCCGATTATTGTTCTCACGGTGGAGAACGACCCCCAGACCGAGGTGGAATACCTGGAACTCGGCGCGGTGGACTTCATCGCCAAGCCCTTCGTCCCGCAGGTCATGAAATCCCGCATTGCCCGGGCGATTGAGCTGGAGGATTACCGCATGAGGCTTCAGCTCGACAATGAGCAGAAGCGCGCGCAGCTGGAAAAGATGAAGTCCCAGATCATCATGGTGCTCGCCAACATGATCGACACCCGCGACGAAACCACAGGCGTCCATGTCCACAGGGTAAGCGCGATTGTGGAAGCGTTGGTGAGGAAAATGCGTTCCGAGGGAATGTACCCCGAATTCCTCGGCGACAGGTACGTCATGAGCATCACCCTTTCCGCGCCGCTGCACGACATCGGCAAGATCAAGATTCCCGATTCGGTGCTGAAAAAGCAGGGCGACCTGACCGAAGAGGAATTCGAGCTGATGAAGACCCACACCATCGAGGGCGCGAAGATTCTGGAGGAATGCGCGAAGCAGATCGACGACAACTACTATCTGCTTCTCGGCAAGGATATGGCGGCGTACCATCACGAATGGTGGAACGGCAAGGGCTATCCTTACGGGCTGAAAGGAATCAAGATACCCTTCTGCGCCCGCGTTCTGGCGGTAGCGGACGTATTCGACGCGCTCGTATCCAAACGCAGCTACAAGCAGCAGATGTCCTTCGATCAGGCGTTTGAGATCATCAGGAAGGGCAGCGGCGGTCACTTTGACCCCGAAATCGTGAGCGTATTCCTTTCCATCCGCCCCGAAATCGAGCGCATTGCCCTTCTGGGCATCGACGATTAATGCATACCGGACAGCCGGCACTCCTGTCAATCGCACAGCGAATGCCGGCTTTTTTGAATCACAAAAGCAAAAGGAGCGAGCAGCGTGACGGCAGATTTCCTGTTTGTTTCGGATGACCATTATGCCGACAATTTAGGGGTATGCACCTTCTCCGTGCTTTACCATATGTGTCCGGAAGCCGACCGCGTCCGGCTTTTCGTGATGGACTGCGGCATCAGCGCGCGCAACAGGGAACGCCTTCGCCGGCAGACCTCGCGCTTTCCGGAGGCGGAGATCATCTTCTTTGACATCACCGACAGGCTGGAAGCAATCGCGCCCAGGGTTCCCACCAAATGGAACCGCGCGATTTACGGAAGGCTCTTTCTGTCGGAGCTTCCGGCGGAATATCCGGATCTGCAGCGCGTCGTGTATCTCGACTGCGATCTGCTGATGGACAGGCCGGTCGCGGAGCTTTTCACCATGCCCATGAACGGAAAATGCGTGGCGGGCGCGGCGGATGTGGAGAGCGAGGGCCGCAAAAAAGCCCTTGGCATCACGGTCTCCCACAACTACGTCAATTCGGGGGTGCTTCTCATAGACGTGCAGGAATGGCTCCGCCTGGACGCTTCGCGCCGGATCATCGACTACATCAATTCCGTGCCGGACGAGCTGGTCTATCCCGATCAGGACGCGATCAATTATGTTCTGCAGGACGAAATCTTCGTGCTGCGTCCGGAGTACAACATGATGTGGATGCTCCGCAGACCGGAGCTGCCCCGGATGGCGCGTTGGATGGAGTCATTCGCCTTTCCGGAGGAGGATCTGCTGTACGCCCATTACCGTGGCAAGATCTATCATTTTGCCGGAAAGAATATGTGGGAATTCTACGGAATCTCCCCGATTTTCGCCTCCGTCTTCAAAAAATACCGCCGCATGAGCGACTGGAAGGGCACAAGGCGTCATTTCGGCAGCTTCAGGAATTTCGTTCTCTGGACGCTGGTGCGCGGCAAGGCATTCGTCACCGGCGAAAGGGATCTTCATTTCCGCCGCCTTGAGAACCGGAAGCCCGACCCCAGGGAATTCGACAAATAGACAAGAAAGACGGAGCGGGGCGCGAAATATCCCCCGTCCATCATCCGCCCGCTTCCAACCGGCCATTCGTAAAAAAAAAGCGTTCACGCCCTTCTTAGAGCCTGTTCAGTATCTCTTCCCGCACGTCCCGCTTGCATCTTTTCCGCCATATTTTGCCAAAATCCTCGTTAATACACAAAG
>CADCON010000109.1 GCA_902803035.1 uncultured Ruminococcus sp. | reverse complement strand
CATGGTGAATGAAAACTTCACCGAGGAACAGGCGCGCGCCTACATGAAGCAGAAGCTCCCCCAGCTTGACTACTGGAAGCGATATGACGAACTGAGTGACAATGGCGAATTTGAGGAATTCAAGAAAAAGCTCATCGCTGAGATCAACGATCTTCATATCGAGGGTATGCCGGAGCTGAAAACACTCAACGCGCTTGTAGGCGGCTACGTCAATCTGGAATACACGCTGCCCGGCGGGCAGAAGGCGAAATTCCTCCACGACGGAACAACCTATCTTGGCAATCAATTAGAATCGGAATCCGGCGGAGGCCGCTGCTTCGGCGTACTGGCCAACAGGGATTTTATCCTTATCTGCACCTACGAGGCGGAAGGCGAGAATCCGGAACTGATTCTCTACAAAAAGAGATAATTTTTACCAAAACCTCTTTTGCCATTGTCGGCTGGAGAGGTTTTTATTATTTTTGGGATTGAATTATTTAGAATTTGAATATATAATGATAAAGAATTGAGTTTTGCAAAGAAAAGATGATCACGATATGAAAGACATTCTGATTACCGGCGCGAACGGCGGCATGGGAAAGGCCGTCGTGGATTATTTCCGCGCACGCGGGTATCGGGTGTTTGCCCTCGACAGGGACGAATGTACGCCCCGCGAAAACGTCATCCCCGTCAGGGCGGACGTGACCGACGAAACCAGCGTGACCGCCGCTTTGGAATTCATCCGCACGCAGACGGACGCGCTGTGCGGCGTCATTCATCTGGCGGGCATCTATATGCTGGATTCTCTCGTGGAAATGCCGCCGTCGGAATTCGAGCGCGCCTTCCGCGTCAATCTCGGCGGGGCGTATCTCATCAACCGCGCCTTCCTTCCGCTGCTGAAAAAGGGCGCAAGAATCATTCTGCTTACCAGCGAGCTGGCCGTGCGCGACCCTCTGCCCTTCACCGGCTTGTACGGCATTACCAAGACGGCTCTCGACCGGTATGCCTATTCGCTGCGTATGGAGCTGCAGCTGCTGGGAATCAGCGTGTCGGTGCTGCGCGCCGGCGCGGTTGACACCGGCATGATCGGCGCGTCCACACGCGCGCTGGACGCCTTCTGCGGAAACACCAAGCTCTACGCCTTCAATGCCAAGCGGTTCCGGGAGATCGTGGACAATGTGGAAGCCCGAAGGATTCCGCCCGCAAAAATCGCCGCGAAGCTGTATAGAATATGCAGCCGCAAGAAGCCGGCGTTCGCCTATTCCATCAACCGGAACAGTTTGCTGATTCTGCTGGATGTGCTTCCCAAGAACGCAAGATTCTGGATCATCAAAAAAATACTGTACAGATAAGGAGAAGGCAGTATGCGAAAGGAAATCGAAATACAGGGCTGCATTGAAATCCCGCCGGAGGTATCTCAGGACAAAGTGATCGATTCATTCATTACGTTCATCGAAGCAAACGGCTGGTATTTCGGCGGCGGATTCCGGACCATCGTAGACGGGCAGTACATTGACCATCACAAGGACGGTGAGTCACAGCCATGAAAATCCTGGTCAGCGCCTGCCTGCTGGGGCAAAAATGCAAGTACAACGGCGGCGATAATTTCAATCCCACCATCGCCGCGCTTTCCGAAAGGCATAAAGTCATTCCCGCCTGCCCCGAAGTGGCGGGAGGTCTCTCTGTTCCCCGCCTGCCCTGCGAGATCGTGAACGGCGAGGTGATGAACACCGCCGGAGAGAGCAGGAACAGGGAATTCCGCGACGGCGCGGAAAAATGCCTTGCGATGGCGGAAAGAGAAAACATCGACCTTGCGATATTACAATCCCGCAGCCCGTCCTGCGGCGCAAGGCAGATTTACGACGGCAGCTTCTCCGGCCGGCTCATTCCGGGCGAAGGGATATTCGCGTCGCTGCTCACGGAAAATGGATTCAGGGTAATGGATGCGGAGGATTTTGCAAAGGACGGCGGGCGCGTCATGAAAATCGATGTGTCCGGTTTTTCCGAACGCTACTCCGTGCGCTGTCTGCATCATTCCGACATTCCCGCCGTTTTGGCATTGTGCCGCGGAAATCCGCAGTTTTACCGGTACTGCCCGCCCTTCGTCACGGAGCGGAGCATTCTGCACGACATGAAAGCCCTGCCGCCGCGAAAGGACTATTCTGACAAGTATTACGTCGGCTATTCCGATGGGGATAAGCTCATCGCTGTGATGGATTTCATCATGGCGTATCCCGACGAAAAAACCGCCTTCATCGGCTTCTTTATGACCGATGCTTCCGTGCAGAACGCCGGCGTGGGAAGCGGCATCATCGACGAGCTGTGCCGTTATCTGAAAGGCGTCGGGCTTTCCGCCGTAAGGCTTGGCTGGGTCAGCGACAATCCGCAGGCAGCCGGATTCTGGCACAAGAACGGCTTTTTGGAAACCGGCATGACATATGACGCCGGCCTTTACACCGTCACGGTGGCGGAGCGTCCATTATAACGCGTTCAGGAGGGAAAAGGAATGGCGTTTATCTCAATGCTTCTTATCTTTATCATTATCGCCGCCATCCTTCTTGGCGGGATGTTTCTCGCAGGTCTTATCCTGCTGATCGTCGGTATCGTCACCAGACGCAGGAACAAAACCATCGGCAAAAAAGCCCCCGTTGTCTGCATTGTCATCGGCTCTGTCCTGCTGGGGCTGTCGGTTCTGGCGGCGTCGGCTCCCTTCATCTTTGCCGCTTCGTCCCTCATAGACACCGCGCTCCATCCGGCGCAATACGAATGTGTCCCCGACCGCTGGCGCAGCGAATGGGTCTACGACACGCAGGCGGGGGACGAAATCATCAAGGCCCTGTTCACCGCCGCCGATCAGGGCGACCGCGAGGCCTTCTCCCGGAATTTTACCCCCGAACTGCAGGGGACGGCGGGCTTCAATGACGCTGTAGACGCATTTTTCGCGGCGTATCCAGCGGGGCTTTCAGAATGCCAGCCCAGAAACAAGAACACCGGCGGCTCCGGCACCTACGACAGCGGAAGCCATATCAAGGCTTGCAACACGCATTTCAGCCTCATACTTGACGGGAAATGGCATTACGTCAGCATTGATTTCTGCTACAGCAACACCGACGAGCCGGACAAGGTGGGCGTGACCAGCCTGAAGGTCATGAATCTCGAAGCCGCGGCAGTCTTCTTTGACGAATATGACCGCGATACCCATTACATGAACGACGTCTTCCTGCTGTGCGACATTCAAAGCCCGGACGAGGTGTGCCCCGCCTGATTGCCGATCAGCCGCTGCTCTGGACGCCCACCGACACCCCGAAGCTCACGGCGGACGAGCTGCGTGACCTGCTCAGGGAATACAAACGGCTGGACGCGCCGGAACTAAAGGAAAAACTCGGTCAGCCCAACGCCCTCCGGAAGTACGTCCATTCCGACGCCTATGAGCATTACTACGAGCTGACCGACAGAAACGGGCGGCCGTGCTACGCGGAAATTCAGACGGACGCGCCTTACGGGGAAATATGGAATGCCTTCCTCTGTTCGCCGTACATCACCTACTATGACTATACGCTGTGGGACAGAAAAGACGGCGACTGATCGCGCCTGCATTGTCCGACAAAATAAATTCTATCCGGGAGATGATTGAAAATGTCAATCCTGTCCGCTGCCGGCATGGTACTGCTGGCAATCGTTATAATTGTTCTGCTGCTAATTGCCGGCGTAATTCTGCTTCTCGCGGGATTCATCAATCTTTTCAGAAAGAAATACAAGGGAAAGAAATCGCCGGTCATCTGCATGATCGCAGGCGCGTTGATGATGACGCTGCCGGTGATACTGGCCGGATTCCTCGGCATACGGGGATTCTCGCAAGCCGCCAGGGACTTTTTTACCCCCACCCGCTATGAGAGCGTACCCGAACGTTGGCGGAATGAATGGGTAATGGAATCGCAGGCGGAATCCCAGATCATCAGAGCGCTGCTCACCTCCGCCGACAAGGGCGACCGTGAAGCCTTCGCCCGGAATTTCACGCCCGAAACGCAGCAAAAGCCCGGCTTCGACCGCGCGGTGGACGCATTCTTTGCCGCCTATCCCGTGGGGCTTTCCCGGTGCGAAAAGATGGACAACGCCGCCGAGGATCCGGATCAGGATGACGCCGGCAGCGGCAGGACCGGACGCACGTCCTTCTGCTGCGTTCTTGACGAACAGTGGTATTGTGCGATCATCGGATACTGCTACGGCAACGACGACGCGCCGGACAAGGTGGGCGTCACATATTTCCGGGTCATGAATCTTCAGGCCGCCGCGGTCTATTACGGCGCCGGGCAGGAACCCGACGGGGACGGATTCCCGGTATGCGATATCAAAAGCCCCGACGAATACAACGCCCGTCTTATCGGCGGACAGGCCTATCTTTGGGAAACGGACAGAGAACCGAGCCTGTCGGAGGAACTGCTGCGCCGCATACTGGAAAAAACCAGCCGGCTGGACGACCCCATCTACCGTCTGACCATCGGTGAACCGGGCGTGGTCATCAAGCACGAGGACAGTCCCCAATTCGGATATTTTTACCAGATCGTTTCCCAGGACGGCGAGCCGCGTTACGTCTACTTCCAGACCGATTCCGAATACGGGCATATTCTCTGGTCGTTTCTCTGTACCCCCTACGAAGTGGATTATGACAATCCGCTTGTGAAATATAAGAAACGCTGAAACAATTGCATCCTTCTCACAAAAGCAGCCCTCCCGCGGACAAAAAACGGGAGGGCTGCCGGTATGATACGCCCCCTTCCGGAAATACTAATACCCGGAAGGGGGATCGGGAATATGTTTGTTTCGCTGATACGCACGGTCATACTTTACGCCGTGGTCATTTTTGCCGTCCGCGTGATGGGTAAGCGGCAGATCAAGGAAATGCAGGCGTCCGAGATCGTGGTGACGCTGATGATTTCCAACATTGCCGCCATGCCGATGCAGGAGGTGGGCATTTCCATCTTCACCGGCATCGTCCCCATTCTCACCCTCGTGGTCACCGAAATGGCCATGTCATTTTTCATGCTGAAATACCGGCCGTTCCGCCGGCTGATTTCCGGAATGCCGGTGGTGGTCATCGAAAAGGGCAGAATCAATCAGGCCGCCATGCGTTCGCTCCGGCTGAGCAATGAGGATTTATTCGAGGAACTGCGGAAGAAGGACATCTTCGACCCCGGCGCGGTGGAATACGCCATCATCGAAACCGACGGGGTCCTGAGCGTGCTTCTCCGGAGCGGGGAACTTCCGCTGACCGCTTCGCAGGCGGGGAAGGACGAGGGCAGGGATTCGCTCAATGCCCTGATGGTCAGCGACGGCGAGATCCAGACCGAAGCGGCCATGCTGATCGGCTGGACGCCGGAACGCATCCGGAAAACCGTCAAATCGCAAAGTGCCGCGCTGGAGGATATTTACATCATGTACGGCGACAGCGGCGGCCGATTCAAGATCATCAGAAAGGCACGTGATACACCGTGAACCGGGCACGAATCACAGCAATTATCTGCGTTTTTCTCGCGGCGTTCTGCTCCGCCGCTCTCATCAACACGGTGAATGCCAGCCGGGAATTGTCCCGCATGACCGGCGAAGCTCTCGCGCTGACGAACGGCGGCAGCCCCGCCGAAGAGGATCTGGACGCGCTGGGCGACAAGATCAGCGAATTGTCACGCGCGTGGGAGCAATGCCAGCCCGTCATTTCCACCTATTCGCGGCACGACGAACTGGAGCGCGTTTCCTCCGCCGTCAGAAGGCTGCGGCCGCTCCTTCGCAACCGGAAATTCGATGAGCTGTACCTCACCCTGCACGAAACGGGCGACGCGCTGGAGCATCTCAGAAGCACCGAGCTTCCGACGATTTCCAATATTCTTTAGAGCCGGCAAGACGCCCGCGGTCATGGATTCCGTAAAAGAGCGTCAGTTTCCGGCGCAGGGCATCCGCGCCAGTCCTTTGTCAAGCATACGCTGGGCGGCAATGAGAATGCCGGTCTTTCCGGCGGCGTAATTCAGACCGCCCTGCATCCACACCGCGTAAGGCTCGCGCAGGGGCGCGTCGGCGGACAGCTCGATGGACGAGCCGAGCGTGAAGGAGCCGGACGCCATGATGATTTTGTTGTCGTAACCGGGCATATCCCACGGCTCCGGCAGCGCCATGGAATCCACCGGCGAACCGCTCTGTATCCCCTGGCAGAAGGCGATGAGCGATTCCGGATTCCGCAGCAGCACCGACTGAATGATGTCGGCGCGGGGCTCATTGGGCTGCGGCGTTACGCCATAGCCAAGACGCGAGAACAGCCCCGCGCAGAACGCGGCGGTCTTCAGGGCTTCTCCCACCACGTGCGGCGCGGAGAACAGCCCCATGTACATTTCACGCGAATGTCCCAGCGTGCAGCCGACCTCCCTGCCGGTGCCGGGCGTGGAAAGGCGGTAGGAGCATAGCTCCACCAGATCGGCGCGTCCCGCGATATAGCCGCCGGTCGCGGCAATGCCGCCTCCGGGATTCTTGATGAGCGAGCCTGCCATGAGGTCGGCTCCGTGGACGCAAGGCTCCGTGAGCTGGACGAATTCGCCGTAGCAGTTGTCCACCATGATCATGACCTCCGGCCTGACCTCGCGCACCGTCTTGCAGATTTCTTCTATTTTCTCCACAGTCAGCGAAGGACGGAGAGCATACCCCCTCGAACGCTGGATATAGACCATTCTGACCGAAGCGTCAAGCCGCAGTCGATTGCGGGTTTCCTCCAGATCGACGTCGCCGTCGGGCAGCAGATCGACCTTTTCAAAGGCAATGCCGAAATCCTTCAGGGAGCCGCTTGCCGCCTGCTTGCTGATGCCGATGACCGACTGGATGGTGTCGTAGGGCATTCCGGTGACGCAGAGCATTTTGTCCCCCGGACGCAGCACGCCGAAGAGGGCGACGGTCAGCGCGTGGGTGCCGCACATGAAATTGTGGCGGAGAAGCGCGTCCTCACATTCCATCGCGTCGGCAAAGACACGTTCCAGCTTTTCCCGGCCGATATCGTTGTAGCCGTAGCCGGTGGAGGAGGTGAAGCAGTTCTCCCCCACGCGGTTCCGAATGAAGGCGGCGAGCACCTTCTGCTGGTTCTGGAAAGCATTGCTTTCAATGCGCTCGAAGGCGGGTCTGATATCCTGTTCGGTCTGCTCGGCAAGCAGGAGCAGTTTTTCATCAATATCAAAAAATTGTCTTGTCTGATTCATCGGTATTACCTCATTCTGTTTATTTTTTTGCCTTGTAATAGTCGTATATCCTGCTATAGGCAACCGCCAGCGCGATACTTCCGACAGTACAGCCTGTCATCATGACAATTCCTGCCGCTGCTACATGAAAGATTCCCAGCAACGTACTGAGCCACATCAGCCCGGAATAGGCCAGCCACATGATGCCGTTCGCCCGGTTGTAGGCAGGCACATCGCGGATCTCGCTTTCCTTGACGGTGCTTCCGGCCCAGAACCACATGGGCTTCTTTCTTTTCCACGCAAAGATCCCTATGCCCGTAAAAAGGGCCGACGTCGGAATCATGATCAGCAGCCAGATAATGGTTCCCATTTGTCTTTTATCCTTCCTGTTTTTTTACATGATAGCATACCATCCCGGATTTTGCAAGCGAAGGGTTAAAGAAAACCTAAAGATTTCCCCCTTCACATTGACAAAGCCCTTCGCCGGATGTCATAATAAAGACAATTCAGAATAGGGGGAATGACACACGATTCAGGTCAGACACCTCACCATCCATCACACAAAAGACCTGCGCTGCCTGCTGCGCGATCTCTCCTTCACGCTGCGGGAAGGCGACCGTGCGGCGGTCATCGGCGAGGAGGGCAACGGAAAATCCACCCTTCTCCGGCTGATCTATGACCCGTCGCTGATTGAAGGCTACTGCGAATATTCCGGGGACATTCTGCGCCCCGCCAGCATCGGGTATCTGGAGCAGGAGCTTCCGCCCGAAAAAGCCGCCATGACGGTGTACGAATTCTTCTGCACTTCGCCCGGATTCTTTGACCGCGCGCCCTCCGAGCTGAGCCGCGCCGCGCAAAGACTGGGGCTTGCCACGGATATCTATTATTCGGAGCAGCCGGTCGGCACGCTCTCCGGCGGCGAGAATGTCAAGCTGCGCCTTCTCTCCCTGACCATCGGACAGCCCGACCTGCTGCTCCTCGACGAGCCGTCCAACGATCTGGACATTCCCACACTGGAATGGCTGGAGGATTTTATCAGGCATTCCCAGGTGCCGGTGCTGTTTATTTCCCACGATGAAACGCTGCTGGAACACACCGCGAATGTCATCATTCATCTGGAACAGGTACGCCGCAAGACCATTCCGGTCTGCACCGTCACCCGCTGCGGCTACCGCGAATACGTCGAACGCCGCGAAGCCGCCCGTTCCCACCAGACGCAGGTCGCGCGCAAGGAGCAGGAGGAATACGAAAAGCAGCAGGAGAAATTCAGGCGGATTCAGTCCCGCGTGGAGCATGAGCAGAACGCCATCAGCCGTCAGGATCCCCACGGCGGGCGGCTTCTCAAAAAGAAAATGGCGGCGGTCAAGTCGATGGAACGCCGCTTCGAGCGGGAGCACAGCGAAATGACCCAGCTTCCCGAAACGGAAGACGAGATTTTCGTCCGGTTTTCGCCCGAAATCACATCCAGCAGGGGCAAGACCATCCTTGACCTGCACCTTGACGTTCTCGCCAATGAAGCCGGCGAGCTGGCGCGGAATATTGATCTGCACGTCGGCGGCGGGGAGAAGCTCTGCATCGTGGGGCGCAACGGCGCGGGAAAGACCACGCTTCTCCGGCTGATCGCGGGGCAATTGCTGGCGCGGACGGACATCCGCGCCGCCTATATGCCGCAGCATTACGCCGAACGCATGGATATGACGCTCACGCCGGTGGAATTCCTCTCTCGCACGGGCGACAGGGACGAGCTGACCGCCATCCGCACCTATCTCGGCAGTATGCGCTACACGGCAGCCGAAACGGAACACCCGATTTCGCAGCTTTCCGGCGGCCAGAAGGCAAAGCTGTACTTCATCGCCATGAATCTCGACCGCTGCGACGTGCTGCTTCTCGACGAACCGACGCGGAATTTCTCTCCGCTGTCGGGGCCGGTCATCCGCAAGGCCCTGCGGGAATACGGCGGCACGATCATCAGCGTGTCCCACGACCGCAAATTCATCAGCGAGGTATGCGGCAGGGTGTACAACATATGACAAAAAACGCCGCGGGAACGTCAGTGCGACAAACCCGCGGCGTAATAATTCTGCTGAAAGCGTTCCGCTGCCATGATCAGAACATCATCTTGCTCATGATCACGGCGATCAGGCTGAATGCGACAATATTCGCTCCCATAAGCCCGAATACATACCACGCGCTGCTTTTTCCGGAAACAACCGCCTTCTTCAGTCCCTCACTGAGCATAATGCACTTGAAGATGACGCCCGCGATCAGGAACAACAGCGACAGCGGCACATAGATAAAGCTGATGAGAAAGGCTGCCGCGCCGCAGACTGCGAGCGGAAGGCTGGCAACGGCCATCATATTCATGCTCTGGAAAAAATCCGCCTTCTGCTTCTGGAGCGACAAGAACAGAGCGGTAAGACCCGATGAAGCAAAGAAGAATCCCACAATGACCAGCAGCGACAGGAAGAAGAACTTGACTTTTATCGCGGTAAGATCCACACCGTAGCCGAAGTAAGAATACCCCGGAATCATTGCCAGCACCAACATTACGCTGTTGCGCAGAACGCCGAAAGCCGCCAGCGTGACCAACAGGACAGATCCGCCGCCCAGAATGCTCCATACGTGCTGCTTTTCATTGACGGCCTTATCGAGAACAGCCATCGGATCGGCGGAAAAGAAGCCCTTG
>CADCON010000108.1 GCA_902803035.1 uncultured Ruminococcus sp. | reverse complement strand
GGTGATCGGACGCATGGGCGGGTTCTGGACAAGAATCACGTCGCCGTGACGCTGGATAATGCGTCGTCCGTGAACCGCGTCCTGTTCATCCTGCTCAATACGGCAGGAAACGGCATATTCCCGTTTGGACGCGCAGACCTGCTCATACGACGGACATTCCGCTACCGAGGAGGGGACATACTGCTCCACCGGCACGGCGTAGCAGGTGCCACGGACGTCGCGGATGGAGGAAACCGCCTCCCCCGCCGCAAGCCTCGCGGCGATTTCCATCATGGAGTATTCCCCCATGCCGTAGGAAAGAATATCGGCGCCGGAATCAATCAGTATAGAAGGTCTGACCGCGTCGTCCCAGTAGTCATAATTGGCAAACCGCCGCAGCGACGCTTCCAGTCCTCCTATAATGATCGGAACCTCCGGATACGCTTTGCGGCAGAGCCGGCTGTAAACAATCGTGGCGCGGTCGGGACGCTTTCCCGGTTTTCCGCCCGGTGAAAAAGCGTCCTCGCTGCGCTTCTTTCTGGCTGCGGTATAATGCGCGACCATTGAATCGATGTTGCCGGCGGTCACCAGAAAGCCGAGTCTCGGACAGCCGAACTGTCTGAACGCATCGACGCTCCTGGTGTCGGGCTGAGCAAGAATTGCCACGCGGTAGCCCTTCGCCTCCAGAATCCTTGAAATGATCGCCACACCGAAGCTGGGATGATCGACGTACGCGTCGCCTGAAACATAGACAAAATCCACGTAATCCCAGCCAAGGTCATCTATGTCCTTTTTGCAAACCGGTAAGAATGACAATTCCTCACCTCACTTCTCTCAAACATCGTAATTACAATCTCTTGATCCACGGCGACAACAGGATATCATCGTCATCATCGGCATCGCTGCCGGCTAAGCCGTTCGTCGGGGCGGTTGAATGTCCGGAGCGCGGCACCCTTTCAGGCGCGGTATCCGACTTCAGAACGGTGAAGAAATCATCCTCTTCGTCCGACACTTCAAGGGGTTCTTCGCGCGCGCTTTTTACGGCCGGAGACTCTGGGAAAAGCTCCTCCCATGGGGGAATATCTTCAGAATCCTCCTGATCCGGCGTTTCCGTGGGCAAAAACTCTTCCTCTGCCGGAGAATCTCCGGTCGCATCGGTTTCTTCTCCGGAATCATTCCGCATTTCAACGACAGCGGATTCCGCTACACGCGGCGAATCACCGTGTGTATTATCCGCCCCCTCGGCAGGTGCGGCTTGGACTTCATTGTCGTCAAAGAACGATGAAAAATCTCTCGGCCCTACATATGGCTGAGATTCAGGCTCTTCCTCATTCGCTGACGGAACAACGGGGATTTCTCCGGCGTCTTCCGGATCGTCTGTCCCTGCCGGAAGAGTGTCGCTTTCAGGCTCATCTTCTGAGAAAAGGTCGTCATTCTCTTCATCTGGGTAATCATCCGCCTGTTCTGAGCCGGAATCAAAGAATTCCGGCCGCTGCCGCGCGTTTTCGCCGCTGTCATACGCCTTCCTTGTGGACGGATTCTCTTGACTTGACGGCGGATTCTCTTTTCCTGCCTGATCGCGGGCCATGGTCATTTCAAGCCATTGCGCTTTTGTAATCAGAACGGCACGCGGCTTGGAGCCTTCTGAAGGCCCGACAAAGCCATACATCTCCAGTTGGTCGATTATCCTTCCCGCACGGGCATATCCCACTTGCAGACGGCGCTGCAGCATAGAAGCAGACGCCTGCCCCAATTCAAGAATAATTTCAACAGCCCGGTCGAAGAACACGTCCCTATCGTCAAAATCAGCGTTTTTCTCATCGGAACCGTCGCGGGAATTGCGTTCTATTTCTTCCGCTATGCTGTCATCATACTCGGCGGGACAATTGTGCTTGACAAAGCCGATAACGCGTTCCACTTCCATATCATCCACAAAGCAGCCCTGCACTCTGGTGTGCTTGCTGGTTCCCATGGGGTGATAAATCATATCGCCGTTGCCGATGAGGTTTTCCGCGCCGCCCTCGTCGAGAATCGTTCTGGAGTCCACATTGGACGTAACGGCCAGCGCGATACGGCTGGGAATGTTGTTCTTGATGGTGCCGGTAATGACTTCAACGGAAGGACGCTGTGTGGCAAATACCATATGCATTCCGGCGGCTCTCGCTTTGGCGGCAAGGCGGGAAATGGAATCCTCGACTTCCTTCGGGGTGGTGAGCATCAGGTCAGCCATTTCGTCTATCACAATGATGATCCGGCTGAGCTTCGGGAATTCTCCCGTTTTCACCGCCATGCGGTTATAATTGTCAATGCTCCGGACACCGCGCTCCTTGAGCATTTCATAGCGCTTTTCCATCTCGCTGACGGCCCATTGAAGCGCGCCTGCTGCCTTCTTCGGATCGCAGACAACCGGTACCAGAAGATGCGGGATGCCGTTGTACATATCAAATTCCACCGACTTCGGGTCAATCAGAATCATTTTGACGTCTTCGGGAGAATATTTATAGATCAGGCTGATGAGAATGGAATTGATGCACACGGATTTACCGGAACCGGTGGAGCCGGCGATCAGAAGGTGCGGCATCTTGCTGAGATCGCACAGAATACTGTTGCCTTCAATGTCCCTTCCCAGTGCGGAAACAAGCGGTCCGCCCGCTTCCATGAATTCTCTGGAGCCGACGATTTCCCGGATACGCACCATCTGTTTGACCTTGTTGGGAATCTCTATGCCTACCGCCGCCTTTCCCGGAATGGGGGCCTCAATGCGGATGGACTTCGCGGCAAGCCGCAGGGCAATATCCTTGGAACGGCTGGTGATCTGGTTGATTCTGACGCCCTGTGCAGGGGTTATCTCAAAGCGCGTAACAGTCGGGCCGGAGCTGATATTGGTGATCTTCGCCCTGATCTTGTGTTCTTCCAACGCGGCAAGGAGTATTTCGCTCGTTTCGTTGCGCGCCCTTTCTTCTTCCTCCAGATTGACGCTTTTCTCCGGAGGAATCAGCAGTCGGAGCGGCGGGAAGACGTATTCCCTTTCCGATTCGGTGCTGGCGGAATCGACCTGCTTCCCGAATTCCTCACTCTCGGCACGCACTTCTTCCGCTTTTGACATCCTGTGCTTCTTCCCGGCCGGCGCGATGATTCCGGAGTCCGGATCATTTTCGGTACTTGCCGCCTCTCCCTCTTCCTCCGGCGCGGGCAGAGCTGACAGAAGCGGAGCGGGATCCAATTCTTCCGCCCGCCCGGACGGCTCCATCGGTTCCAATGCCTCTTCCGGAGCATCCGGATCAAAAATGGGTATTTCGTCATCATCCGGCAGAATGTCGGTATCTACATCTCTTTCATAGTCGTAACGATGCTCAAACAGGAAACGGTATGTTTCCTTACTGAACAGCCGCTTGAATTTTCTCACCGTATCATCAAAGAGGGCCACGGGACCGGTGTGGGAAAGAATCATTGCCACTGCAATCAGCAGCAAGGACGCAATAAGAAACGCGCCGAATTTTCCTGCCAATAATAGTAGTGCTTCGCCGACAAATCCTCCCAGTAGTCCGGTGCCTCCCACCTTGGACCCGTCATGATAAATCTGCGCGAACAAAGGTAAAACACTGAATGAGAGTTCATTGTAGACATCGCGGTATCCGTTGGACTGAATCAGAATATAACCTATTACGTCTGATAAAACAATAAGGCCGGCTATCGAACGGATGATTTCATTGATTCTCCCCCGGTCGGTCTGCCTTGCGTAAAGGTATCCTGAATACACCAGCAGCGCGGCCCACAGGAATGCCTTGAATCCCAGAACGCCCAGAATGAAATTATGTATCACCGTCCAGATGCTTTCTCCGGGAAAGAAGGTCAACGCAAGCAGTATTAGCGAAAGCAGCCAGAATACAATGGAGGAGATCTGCTGATTCCAGCTGACCTGTTCATTGATTGTGTCCTCTGCAACGCTGTTGTTTTCTTCGTTCAATTCAATGACGATCTCCGGCTCCGGATCTTCCGGGGCAGTCCTCGGTCTTTTAGGTCTTGGCGCATCTGACGTGTTGTCAGCAATCACCTCGTCTACCGTCATCTGATTTCCCGACATTTCGACGGTGCGACCTGCCGGCTTTTTTCTCTTTTTCTTTGGTGCTCCGGCTGATCCCGGATTCTTCTTTTTCCCTGATGATCCGCTTTTGGAGGCGGACTTCTTTTTTCCCTGCGTACTTTCTGACATTTGCTGCAATTACCTCATTATCTCTTTTTACTATAAAGCCCACAAAAGCAAT
>CADCON010000107.1 GCA_902803035.1 uncultured Ruminococcus sp. | reverse complement strand
TGAGGGGAAGAACAATGACGAACTGACCGGCGACCCGCTTTACCAGCAGTGGATCGACAGCGGCGCAACAATCCCTTTTCCGGGCGGAGAATCGCCGGAGGCCTTCAAGGATCGCTGCTGCGCGGCGTTCGTGGAATGCACCGGCTCTTACGGTTTTACTTCCGCGGCATTAGTGGTTCACGGCGGAACCATCATGGCGATAATGGAGCGTTTTACTTTGCCTCGCCGGAATTACTATGAATATGCTGTCGGGAATGGACACGGGTACGTTGCTTCGCTCCATGAAAACAGGTTGATTTCCTTCAAAGAAATCTGAGTTTTGTCAGCAGAATCTCAAGGAGGAGGATTCTCACGAACAGTAAAATTCTGGCGGCGTTTCTTCCGCTGCTGATCGGCTTTCTGCTCGATTGCGTCATCGGCGATCCCTATTGGATGCCTCATCCCATACGTCTTATCGGACGCACGATCGCAGGTCTGGAAAAACTGCTGCGAAGGGCTGTGCCGAAGCACGAATTTGCCGCCGGCGCGGCGTTGTCATGCGTGGTGCTGCTGCTGTTTACGGCAATGCCGGCGGTCATTCTGTTTTTCTGTTACAGGTTCAATATCTGGATCGGGATGGCGGCTGAATCCGTGATGTGCTGCTATCTGATTGCCGCGAAATGCCTGCGAGATGAGAGCATGAAGGTGTTCCGTGCGCTGGATGCCGGCGACACGGAACAGGCAAGACAGGCGGTTTCGATGATCGTGGGAAGGGACACGCGGATGCTGTCGGCGGAAGGCATTACAAAGGCCGCTGTCGAGACGGTGGCGGAAAACACATCGGACGGAGTCACCGCGCCGATGTTCTATATCATGCTCGGCGGCGCGGCGGCGGGATTCTTCTATAAATCCGCCAATACAATGGATTCCATGCTGGGCTATAAGAATGATCGTTATCTGTATTTCGGGCGGTTCAGCGCAAGGCTGGACGACGCCCTCAATTTTATCCCCTCCAGAATGACCGCGCTGCTGATGATTCTCTCCGCCTTTCTTCTGGGCATGGACGGGAAGAATGCCTTCAGCATCTGGAAACGCGACCGGTTCAATCACGCCAGCCCCAATTCCGCCCAGACGGAATCGGTTTGCGCGGGCGCGCTGGGGGTCATGCTCGCGGGGGACGCCTATTACTTCGGCAAGCTATGCAAAAAGAAAACCATCGGCGACAATCTCAGACCCGTCGTTCCCGGAGATATTCCCGCCGCGAACCGGCTGATGTACTGCACGGCGGCATTGATGCTGATCGTCGCGCTTCTGGTGAGAATTGTCATTTACGGAGTGCTTTTATGATTAACGATACCATTTCTACGCGGCACGGAGGGGATATCTATTCCCGCCCCGTGCGGCTGGATTTTTCCGCCAGCATTAATCCTCTCGGAATGCCCGAAAGCGCAAGGAATGCCCTGATCGGCAGCGTGGAAACCTTTGAGCATTATCCCGACCCCGCGTGCGGAAAGCTGCGGGAATGCATCGCGCGGCACGACGGATTTCCCGCCCCGAACATCGTATGCGGCAACGGCGCGGCGGATCTCATCTATCGCATTGTGCAGACGGTACGCCCTCAGAAGGCATTGGTGACCGCGCCGACATTCTCAGAGTACGAAAGGGCGCTTCGCGCCGCCGGATGCGAGGTGACACGCTACATCACAAGGAAGGAAGACGGATTCAGACCGCGGGAGGATTTTACGCAATCCGTCAAAGGCTGCGATCTGATTTTTCTCTGTAATCCCGGCAATCCGTCGGGAACGCTTATCAGCCGGAAGCTGCTAGCAGAAATCATTTGCTCCTGCGCTGACGCGGGCGTTCTGCTGGTAATCGACGAATGCTTCTTCGGCTTTACCGGAGAAATTCCGCTGACGTATGACGATGTAACGGACAGCGTCATCCTGCTTCGCGCGTTTACCAAAATATACGCAATGGCGGGGCTGAGGCTGGGCTACGCGCTTTGTCATGACCGGCGGATCGCCCACGCCCTTCTTGAATGCGGTCAGTGCTGGAGCGTTTCCGTTCCCGCGCAGACGGCGGGGGCAGCCGCTCTCGGAGAGCCGGAATATCTCAGCCGCACGGTCGGATTTATCCGCCGCGAACGGGAATTCCTGACCGCTTCGCTGAGAGAATTCGGCTTTGAGGTGTTTGACGCCAGCGCGAATTTCATTCTGTTCAGATGCGGCGTCCCGCTGGACGGAATGCTGATGAGCGAAGGAATTGCCATACGCAGCTGCCGGGACTTTCCGGGGCTGGAAGAAGGCTATTTCAGAATCGGGGTCAGAACCCGCGAGGAAAACCGGATGCTGATTGAAGCGATTGGGAGGTGTCTGAAAAATGGCTGATCCTATCATGATTCAGGGTACTATGTCCAGCGCGGGCAAAAGCCTGGTGGCAGCCGCTCTGTGCAGGATATTCCGTCAGGACGGCTACCGCTGCGCGCCTTTCAAATCGCAGAACATGGCGCTCAATTCCTTTATCACCCGCGAGGGACTGGAAATGGGCAGGGCGCAGGTCATGCAGGCGGAAGCAGCCGGCGTGGAGCCTTCGGTGCTGATGAATCCCATTCTCCTCAAGCCGACGACCGACCGTGGTTCACAGGTCATTGTCAACGGGGAGGTGTACGGCAATCTCAGCGCGGCGGATTATTTCCGTGAGAAAAAGAAATTCATTCCCGAAATCAGGAAAGCCTATGAGCAGCTTGCTGCCCGCAATGACATCATTGTCATCGAAGGCGCGGGCAGTCCTGTGGAGCTGAATCTTCTCAAGGACGATATTGTCAATATGGGAATGGCGTGGCTTGCCCATTCGCCGGTGCTTCTTGTGGGGGACATTGACCGGGGCGGTATCTTCGCGCAGCTTCTGGGAACGCTTTCCCTCCTTGCACCGGACGAACGCGACATGGTAAAGGGCGTCGTTGTCAATAAATTCCGCGGCGACCGTTCACTGTTTGACGACGGCGTGAGAATCCTTGAGCAGCGGGGCGGAAAGCCGGTGCTGGGGGTAATTCCCTACATGAAACTGGAACTCGACGACGAGGACAGCGTTTCGGAAAAGCTCGGCTCACGCGCGGGCGGGGTCATTGACATCGCTGTTGTCAGACTGCCGAAGATTTCCAATTTCACGGACTTCGATGTTTTCCGGCAGTACGAGGGCGTTTCCGTCAGGTTTGTTTCCTCTCCGGATCAGACGCAAAACCCTGACCTGCTGATCATTCCAGGTACGAAAAACACCGTGGCGGACAGGAATTGGCTCAGGGAATGCGGATTCGATGAGAAAATCAGGGAACTTTCCGGCAGAGGGGTGCCTGTATTCGGCATCTGCGGCGGATATCAGATAATGGGAAAACAGATTTCCGATCCGGTCTCTGCCGAAAACGGCGGAGAAACCGACGGATTAGGGCTGCTTGACACGGTCACCGTTTTTTCGGACAAAAAGACCCGCAGGCAGGTTTCCGGCGTCATTCAATGCCGCGAGGGCTTCTTCTCGGTACTTGAAGGGCTGCGGTATGACGGATACGAAATACACATGGGCAGGAGCGAAAGCGGAGACCCCGCGTTTGCAATGCATGAAGGCGGGACGCCGGACGGAAGCGTCCGCGGCAATGCGGCCGGCAGCTACGTTCACGGCCTGTTTGACAGCCGCAGGGTTTCGGAAGCTCTCGTGCGCGCACTCTACCGCAGGAAGGGGCTGGAATACCGGGGAATGGCCTGCGGGCGCGATGAATTCAGGGAGCGGCAGTTTGACCTGCTTGCCTCGACCGTGAGGGAAAGCATAGACCTTGCGGCCGTTTACCGCGTCATCCGGCAAGGAATATGAAAAAAAGCAAGCTGCCGGATCATTCCACAGCTTGCTTTTATCTTTCAGGAGCCTGACGACTGGTATTTCCTCACCCCGAACCGCCACAGCCAATAGCACGGAAGCGGAAACAGCAGCGCAAGGAGCGGGAGAAACGCCAGCAGCGCATTGTCGCTTCTTCCGGTCAGAAATTGCAGAGGGTAGTACTGCGCCAATGAGTAGGGAATGACGTAAGTGCAGAAAAACCTGATTTTCCTGCCATAGACGTCCACGGGATACTGACCGTATTCCCTTGCGCCGTCTGTCAGGATATTGACAACTTCCAGTCCCTCCAGCGTAAAGAAGCACAGCGCGGCATTCATGACGAAAATACCGCAGAATATCGCCGTTCCGCCCGCCAGCATCAGAGTAAGGGTCGTCACCTTCAGAAGGGTCCAGTCAATTCCCGAATGGGTTACGCCGTAGACCAGCACAACCGACGCCTGCAGCATTCTTCCGATCCGGGTCAGTTCGAAGCTGCTTCCCAGCACCTGCAGAATCTCGTTGCGCGGACGTGTCAGCACTCTGTCAAAGCTGCCGGTCCTTATCATGGACGAAAATCGGTCGAACCCTCTCCCGAAGCATTCCGCCAGGGAGAAATCCATCAGCACCACCGAATAGCAGAGCAGCACCTCGCTGAACGAATAGCCAGCCAGCGTGTGGAAACGCATGAAAAGGAACCAGATTCCCAGAAAGGCATTGAAAGAAGCGAAAAACTGTCCCGCGGCAGTCATCAGGAAGGATTTTTTATACTGCATCATGCTTCTGACATTGATCGAAATGTATTTCAGATAAAGACGTAAACCTGAAACCTTTTTCTCTTTCATGTCTTATTCAGCCTCCCTGCACTACCGTTTTTTTCATTGCCGCGCGGCAGATCAGCTTTCCGACGGCAATCAGAATGACAATCCATACAAGCTGCAGCGTCATTACTCTCACTGTTTCGTTTCCGCTGATATGTCCGCTGTAGATTCTCAGCGGCACATTTTCCATTGACGCGAACGGCAGCAGCTCCATGACGCGCTGCATACGGGGAGGAAAGAAGGGGAGAGGAATCACTTCTCCCTGAAATAATTCGGTTATCATGACAAAGACGATTTTGAGTCCCTGTGGCGATACCGTGAAAAAGGAAAGCATATAAACCAGCATACAAATGGCGATGGTCACGGTCAGCCCGAGCAGCATGGAGATAAGGAAGCAGACGAATGACAGTATGTCAGGCGGTAGCGTCATTGCGTAGGGAGCCGGCAGAAAAAAAGCCACCAGCAGAATCGGCACACATCTCAGCAGGGCGCGTGACATACGATTGGCGAAGCTGCGGGCCAGCCACATATTATAGATATCGACAGGGCGGCAAAGCTCATAGCTGATATTGCCGTTCATGATGCTGTCAAAGATTTCGTTTTCCATCAACCACGTCATAAACAGCGCGAGGAACGCCTGTTGCAGCCAGATATAGGAGGCAAACTGCTCAAAACGCATGGGGAAGGCGTCGGGATCGCTCGTTTTGAAGGCATAGAACAGCTTGATTTCCATGAAGCCCCATACAAATTGAGTGGCAATACCGGCGAGCGCGGCGGCGCGGTATTGAAGCCCCGTCACCAACCGCAGCCGGAAAAAGGAAAAGTATTTTTTCCACCGGTTGTATATTCGTTTCACCGCGTTCACCTCATATCTCGTATGACTTGTAAAGCTGAGCGACAGTGTGTTCAAGGTCGCCTTCGCCTGAGATTTCGCTGATATCTCCATCCAGAAGAATCCTGCCCTTTCCGATCAGGATAATGCGCCGGGTGATCGCCTCTATGTCATGCATATCGTGGGTGGTGAGAATAACGGTGGTCCTGCGTTCCCTGTTCAACCGCACAATGAATTCTCTCACGGCAATCTTGGAAACCGCGTCCAGTCCGATTGTCGGTTCGTCGAGAAAGAGAATCTCCGGCGAATGAAGGAGTGAAGCGGCAATTTCGCAGCGCATTCTCTGCCCAAGAGAGAGCTGTCTGACCGGCGTGCGGAGAAGTTCGCCCAGATCCAGCAGGCAGGTCAGCTCGTCCCTGCTTCTTTTGTAGTCCGCGTCGGGAATGGAATAGATGTCCTTGAGCAGCTCGAAGGAATCGCTCACAGGCACGTCCCACCACAATTGGGAACGCTGCCCGAAAACCACGCCGATACGCACCACATGATCGATCCGGTTCTTCCATGGAATTCTGCCGTCCACCAGACATTCCCCGCTGTCGGGCGTGAGAATGCCGCTGAGAATCTTGACGGTTGTGCTTTTGCCCGCTCCGTTGGGACCGATGTATCCGACCGTTTCACCGTCATGGATGGTGAAGCTGATGTTGTCGAGCGCCTTGACCGTGTCGTATTCACGGCGGAAAAACGACTTGACCGCCGCCCCGAATCCCGCATTTCTCCTCGCTACCCGGTAAGACTTGCAGATGTTTCTCACAGTAATCACATTGAATGCCTCCATTCTTTCCGCACGGAAACAGCCATTCCGCAGCTATACTATTGAAAACAAAAAGGAATAGCATTATAACGCTTTTGCGAATGCTTGTCAAGCGTATTTTTCATTTTGTTCGGAATATAAATTTGTCTGTATATAAAAAAACACTTGACAACCGCGAAAATATGTGCTATACTTTATCAGACAATAAAGAAGCTGGCGGCGATATGCCCCCTCACCTCCGTTCTGACAGATAGACGGTCGGTCAATCATCTTGATGTTAATCAATGTCTGATGTGTGTGTTATCACGGTGTCGGGCATGGTTTTTTCGGATTCATTGCACGGAGGTCGGTTTATTGCCTGCTCCGTGCTTTTTTGTGTACAAAAATGATTGATTTATTTGGGGGTGCTTGGTCATAAGCAAAGAACAACAGGTGCAGATCAACGAAGA
>CADCON010000106.1 GCA_902803035.1 uncultured Ruminococcus sp. | reverse complement strand
GTCGGCAGTTCACTTCCGCAGGATTTACAGAACATAATTCATACTTCCTTTCACAATGAATAATAAACAGCATCACACGACTGCCTTGAGCCGCGATGATTATTTCTTATCGGTAATGATTTTATGATCTATGCAATAGGTTCTGATATTCTTCAGATCCGTGTCGGACTGCGCCCCTATCAGCATATCATAGAGGGTATCAGCGTATTTGCGGTAGCTGTCCGCCTTGCCGATATAAAGATAATTCAGGATTCCGCTGTTGTTGGAGAGCCAGTCGTAACGCTTAGCCTCGTATTCGGTGTACCAGACATAATAGCAGCAGTCGCAGAAGAGCTTTTCCTCGTCTGTGTATTCGTCGCCGAGAATCTCGTTAAACTTGTCGGTATACTCCTGAAGGAAGCTGTAATCCTCCGCTCTACCGGATTTATTGAGTACATCCGCGATAATCTCATCAAAATTCGGATTGCGGACGTCATCGACCAGCGCGATCATCTGCTTTGACTTGGTGTTGTCCACTTCCTCAATCTGCGCCTGCGAATTGAAGTTACTCACAATCCACGCGGTTGTCCACACACCGATGATGATGACTGCCACCGCAACCAGAAATCCCAGCGCGCCCTTCGCAAGACTCTTGGCGGTTCTGGAGGGATCCTTTTTAGGAGCCGGACCAATCACGATGGTAGGCGCCATCGGCCTTGAATCGACAAGCGTCTGCGTGTCGCTGCCCGGTCTGCTTCCGGATGACGCGTTTCCCGTGCCGGGAGCGCGCTTTTCGGACGAAGCGGTGCCATCACGCTGACTTCCTGACGAGGCAGCGCCATTGGCGGTATCGTCGCCTGTCGGGGCGCCGCAGCCCGTACAGAATTTCATACCCGGACGAAGCTCCTTGCCACATTTTGTACAATAATTCATGCAGATTCCTCCATACGCAGCAACAGTGCGGAATGACTGCCGCAGAAAATCCGAATGGGAATAACTCCGATTCTATTATGACACAAATTATCAAAAAGGTCAACTGTTTAATGGGATTTTTTATGTATGATCTATAATACCGCTCATTCCGGCGGCACAAAATCCTTGACAACGCCGTACTTGTCCTTGTCCGTATAGTGCCACCATTCTTCGCTGTAAGGTGTAAAGCCGCAGGATTTCATGATTTTTTCCAGCATCCTTGCGTTATCTCTGGCAAATTCATCATCAATATCACTGTAATCGCGGTCTGCCAGCTTCGTGAGATTGTCGAATCCGGTAGGCATGACAAGCTCCGTGCCGTCCGCGTCGACAAGGGTCACATCAACGGCGCTCCCTCTCGTATGCGACGAATAGCCTTTTGACGGATCCGAAACATATGCCGGATTGGGACAGACAGCCCACAGCTTTTTCTGGGCAGCGGGTGTTCGGTAAGCATCCCATATCTTCAGCCCCATGCCGTACTTCTCCAGTTTTTTCTGCGCCCTGATGAGCTTTCTGACCGTCCCGTACCGGAGGTACGCCTCATGATAATCATAAAGCCGCCTGCCGGTCATATTCTTTTTACCGGCATATTTCAGCTCCACGCGAATGGACGGGGCATAGTCCTTCACCGCTACCATTTCATCGTCTGACGAGGGCGCGGATTTGGTGACGCCGGTTTCCTGCCGGCTTTCCGTCAGATCCGACTGCGTGACCCCGGCATATCTGACGCTGGGGCCGTCAGGCAGCACGCCTCCGTCACGGCTGCTGCCCGCCACATAATAAGCCAGTGCCGCAAATATGACGAAACCCGCCATACAGAACGCCAGCGCAGCAGCCATGGTCTTTTTGTCCATTGGAAATGATCTACTTCCTTTAATCTGATGAATCAGCCGATGCAGCGATTCGCGGGCTACCGCGATTTACTCATTGCCGTCGGAATAGGTAATCTCAATGTTGCCGTTGGGATTCGGCTGCTCCTGTTTCGGTTCACCCGCTCCGTGAATGACGCCTATGACCTTCCTGATCTGGTCGCCCGAACGGCTGTAAAGCGTATGTCCGGAACGGTCAATCACGCCGCCCGCTCCGTTATCAGCCTTCTCGCTGCGGTCGGGGGAAACAGTCGTGGGAGTGTATTCCGCGTCATCGTCAGGGAAAATCATCGGGGGCGGGGCGTCCTCGTCGTCATCAGGGAAAATCATCGGGGGCGGGGCGTCCTCGTCGGGTATCGTGAAGTCCGGTTCGCCGCTCGCTTCGGGCGCGGGCGTTTCTTCTCCGGGTATCGTGAAGTCCGGTTCGCCGCTCGCTTCGGGCGCGGGCATTTCTTCTCCGGGTATCGTGAAGTCCGGTTCGTC
>CADCON010000105.1 GCA_902803035.1 uncultured Ruminococcus sp. | reverse complement strand
TTTATCGTGACCAAAATCTGCTCAGACAGGCACGGCGCCCCTTACGCCATGCTTTCCCGGCGCGCGGTTCAGCAGGAATGCGTAGACCGATACATTTCCTGTCTGCGCTGCGGCGATGTGATTGACGGCAGGGTGACTCATCTGGAACCATTCGGCGCATTCGTGGACATCGGATGCGGCATTCCGTCGCTCATGAGCATTGACACCATGTCTGTTTCCAGAATTTCCCACCCTTCCGACCGCTTTACAGTGGGAATGGACATTCGCGCGGTCGTCCGGCAGAAGGAACCGGACGGGCGGATCTCCCTGAGCCACAGGGAGCTTCTCGGCACATGGGCGGAGAACGCCGCCCTCTTTGACGTAGGCGAAACCGTCACCGGAATTGTGCGTTCCGTTGAGGATTACGGCGTATTCGTGGAAATCATGCCGAATCTCGCGGGGCTTGCCGAGCGGCGAGACGGCATTGAACCGGGCTGCGGCGCGAGCGTCTACATCAAGAGCATTATTCCCGAACGCATGAAAATCAAGCTCGTGCTGGTGGACACCTTCCGATACGACTGCCCGCCGGCCTCTCCGAAATATTTCTTCACCGGCAGCCACATGGACCGATTCGTCTATTCCCCCTGCTGCTCCGCCAAACTGATCGAAACAAGGTTTCATTAACGCAAATTCCATTTTTCACAAAGAGCGAATGCTTTGCCGCACTGACAGGCATTCATCGAGGCAGACAAAAAACTCCCGTCGGAGCGGTCATCATTCAGAAGGCCATCCGGCGGGAGTATTGTTACTGTTGAATTGGTTTTATTCAGTTGTTATAAACATGGTCGAGGTTGAGCGCGCGGTTGACGGCGCAGACGACCGCCTTGATGGAGGCGACGTTGATGTTGCTGTTGACGCCGACCCCGAATACATTCGCGCCTTCGGGCGTGCGAAGCTCGATGTAGGCGCAGGCCTTCGCGTCGGCACCCGTGCCGATGGCGTGCTCGTGATAACTCACGAATTTGTAGTCGGGAATGCCAAGCGTCTTCATGGCATTGAAGAAGGCGTCGATCGGACCGTTGCCGGTGCCTTCAATGGCGATTTCCTCGTTGTGGCATTTCACCTTGCCGCGGAAAGTGGTGACCGTTTCCTCGTCATTCACCGCGTCGGTGTGATACAGCTCGTGCCTTCCCAGCGCATAGGGGGAACGGCAGTGGAGATACTGCTGGTCAAAAAGCATGAAAATCTCCTGCGGGGTCAGCTCCTTGCCCTTCGCGTCGGCTTCCTTCTTGACATAATAGCCGAATTCGGGGTGCATTCCCTTGGGCATATTGTAGCCGAATACCTGCTGCATGATGAAGGCCGCGCCGCCTTTGCCCGACTGGGAATTGATGCGGATGATCGGCTCGTATTCCCTGCCCACGTCGGCAGGGGAAATCGGCAGGTAGGGCACCTCCCACTTGTCGCTGTGGCTCTCCGCCATATAATCGGTGCCCTTCTTGATGGCGTCCTGATGGGAGCCGGAGAAGGCGGTGAACACCAGATCGCCGGCGTAGGGCGTGCGCTCGTGGACGCGCATTCTGGTGCATTCCTCATACACCTTGCGTGTGCGCTTGATATCGCTGAAATCCAGCATGGGGTCGATTCCCTGACTGAACATATTCAGGGCGACGGTGACAATATCGACATTGCCGGTGCGTTCGCCGTTGCCGAAAAGCGTGCCCTCGATGCGGTCCGCGCCGGCGAGAAGCGCCAGCTCCGCGTCCGCCACGCCGGTGCCGCGGTCGTTATGCGGGTGAACGCTGACAATGACCGCTTCCCTGTTGGCGATATGGCGGCAGAAATATTCGATCTGGTCGGCGAAAATATTCGGGGTGGAGAGCTGCACCGTGGAGGGCAGGTTGAAGATGATGGGATGCTCCTTATCCGCGCCGATGGCCTGTGCAACCGCGTCGCAGATGGACACGGCGAATTCCGGCTCCGTGCCGGAGAAGCTCTCGGGGCTGTATTCAAAGCGGATATTCATGCCCGTTGTGTCCATGGAATCAGTCAATTCACGAATGAGCTTCGCGCCGCTCACGGCAATTTCGGTGATGGCGTCCATGTCCTTGTGGAAGACCACCTTGCGCTGCAGCGTGGAGGTGGAATTGTAGAAATGCACGATGACGTTCTTCGCTCCTTCGATGGCTTCGAAGGTCTTGCGGATGAGGTGTTCCCTCGCCTGCACCAGCACCTGAATGGTCACATCGTCGGGGATGAGATTGCGCTCTATCAGCGCACGGAGAATTTCATATT
>CADCON010000104.1 GCA_902803035.1 uncultured Ruminococcus sp. | reverse complement strand
TGGGACGCGGAAAGCGGCGAGCTGGACGGGCAGCCGGAGCTGCCGGTGGGCGTGAAGCTCACCTATATGCTCGACGGCAAGGAGATGTCCGCTGAGGAAATCGCCGGAAAGAGCGGCAAGGCGACCATCCGCTTTGACTATACCAACAACCGGAAGCAGACCGTTACCATCGACGGCAGGGAAACCGACGTCTATGTCCCCTTCACGGTCGTGACCGGCGCGGTGCTGGACGACAGCGTGTTCAGCAATATCGAGGTGTCCAACGGCAAGGTGATCAACGACGGAACAAGAAGCATTGTCATCGGCTTTGCCCTTCCCGGAATGCAGGAGAGCCTTGCGCTCAAAAAGGACTCCATTGAGCTTCCCGACAGCATAGAAATCACCGCCGACGTCAGGAACTTTTCGCTGACGACCACGCTCACCATGGTAACCAACGACCTTTTCAATGAAGCGGCCGAGGACATTGAGGAAAAGAAGGCAGAAAAGGGCGACGGCGACGTGTCCCTTGACAAGCTGACCGGCGGCATCAATGCGCTGGCGGACGGTTCCTCCGCGCTTTACGATGGCACGACCCAGCTTCTCGATAAATCCGCCCTTTTGATTTCCGGCATTCATCAGCTTGCCGCGGGCGGCGAGCAGGTCAGCGGCGGCGTGAACACCGTCCGCCAGACCCTCCAGCTCCTTTGCAGCAAGAATGCCGATCTGCAGGGCGGCGCGGCGAGCGTGTTCGACACGCTTCTCTCCACCACGCGCAAGCAGGTGCAGGCGGCGGGCATGGATTGCCCCGAACTGACCAGGGAGAATTACGCGCAGGTTCTCGGCGCGATCAGCAGCGGCCTGAGCGAGGAAAGCCTCCGCGCCCTTGCCGAGCAGGCGCGCCCCGGCATTACCGCGCAGGTGGAAAGCGCGGTGCGCGAGAACGTCGCGGCGCAGGTGGAAGCCAACAGCGACGCGATCAGTCAGCAGGTCACGGCGGCAGTCGAGCAGCAGGTGCGCGGTCAGGTGCTGGAAGGCGTGCTGGACAGCATGGGCATGACGGAAGAGCAGTATCAGGCGGCGGACGAAGCGACCCGAGCCGCCATTGACGGCAATGTAAACGCCATGACGCAGCAGCAGATGCAGTCCGGGCAGGTGCAGAGCGCCATTCAGAGTGCCGTCGAAGGGCAGAAGCAGCAGCTCATCGAAAGCAATATGCAAAGCGCGGAGGTGCAGGCGCAGATCAGGGCGATTGTCGATTCCGAGATCAACAAGGCGCTTGCCGAAAAGCTCCCCGCGGCCAAGGAAGGGCAGAAGAGCATTGAAGCCGCCATCGAGCAGCTCAACGCCTACAATGAATTTTATGTCGGTATCTGCCAGTACACCAACGGCGTGCAGGTGCTTTACAACGGCACTGCGGAACTCCAGAGCGGCGCAAAGCAGCTTTCCGACGGTCTGGATCAGCTCAACGGCGGCACGGACGCGCTGACCGAAGGCATCACGAAGCTCAATGACGGAGCCATGCAGCTTTCCGACGGCATGAAGCAGTTCAAGGAGGGCAGCCTCGGCAAGCTGGCGGAGCTGACAGGCGGCAGCGTGAGCGGATTGAGCGCGAGATTCAGGGCGCTGCGCGACATTTCGGAAGCCTACAGAAGCTACACCGGACTGCCGGATGGCGAGAGCGGCAAGGTTAAATTCATCTACCGCACCGACTCCATCGAAGCCCCCGACGCGAAATAAAACGCACAGACTATTCCTCACATTCACATAAAAAAGCACAGGCGGAGATTGATTTGTACTGTTACCCCATTCAATCTCCGTCTGCGCTTTTCCGTGGCTTCTTGTTTTGTTTACAATAAACTGGTTGAATTGTGTCTCCGCCGCCATTATAATGGCAATATGCGTCTGCGTTCGCATATAATGAAACAGAAACGCAAAAGGGGAATCATTGGCAACATGGCGAATTTTACAAAAGAGGCGATCAAGGCGACCTTCATCAGAATGCTGGAGGAACAGCAGTTCAGCGACATCACGGTCAAGAATATCGTCGAGGAATGCGGCATCAACCGCAACTCCTTCTATTATCACTACCGCGATCTTCCCGCGCTGCTGGAGGAAATCATCCGGGAGGAATCCGACGCGGTGATTGAGAAATATTCCTCGGTCAATTCCATCGTGGAATGCTTCGACGCGATAGAGGAATTCGCTTCCCACCGCAAGAAGGCGATCATGCACATCTACCGCTCGGTGAGCCGGGATGTATTTGAACGCTATCTCATGAAAACGGGAGAATACTTCATTTCGGAATACATCGACGCGCTTGCCGCCGAGGGGAACATCGACCAGCATCTCATCGGGCGCAACAAATCCATCATTGTGGGCTACTACAAGTGCCTTTTCTTCGGCGTGATCATCGAATGGCTGGAAAGCGGCATGGATGAGCAGCTCGCAAAGGATTTCCGCCGCATTTTCCGCCTGAAGGCCGATACCGCCGACGAGATCGCCGCCATTCTCCGGTCGCAGCTATAGCATGGCATGGCGCAACCGTGCCGCTGATTGAAAGACGAATCATAAAGGGAAGGGCTTCGCCTATGGTTTTCTCTTCAGAGGAATGC
>CADCON010000103.1 GCA_902803035.1 uncultured Ruminococcus sp. | reverse complement strand
CAATCCTAATTCAATCGCGGTTCTCACCAGCGGCGGCGACGCTCCGGGCATGAATGCCGCGGTCAGAGCGGTCGTCAGAACGGCTATCTTCAAGGGCATGGACGTTTATGGCGTGCAGAGGGGCTACAATGGTCTTATCACCGGCGAAGTGGTCAAGATGGATCTGAGAAGCGTTTCTGACATTATCCACAGGGGCGGCACGGTGCTTTACACAGCCAGAAGCCCCAAGTTCCGCACAGCCGAGGGCGTCAGACAGGCTGCGGATTACTGCCGCGAGCTTGGCATCAAGGGCGTTGTCGTCATCGGCGGCGACGGCTCCTACAGAGGCGCGCGTGACCTGACTCATGCCGGCATCCCCTGCGTCGGTCTTCCCGGCACGATTGACAATGACATCAGCTCCACCGACTACACCATCGGCTTTGACACCGCGATGAATACCGCCATGCATATGGTGGACAATATCCGCGACACCTCTCAGTCTCACGACCGCTGCAGCGTGGTCGAGGTCATGGGAAGAAACGCCGGCTATCTGGCACTTCACACCGGCATTGCCTGCGGCGCGACCGCCATTCTGGTTCCGGAAATCCCCTGTGATCTGGAGAAGGATGTCATTCCCAAGATCACCAGAACACAGGCAACCGGCAAGAAGAACTTCATCGTGATCGTCGCCGAGGGCGTTGGCGGCACCGAGAATATCGCCCGCCACATCCAGGAGCTCACCGGTATCGATACCAGAGCCACCATTCTCGGTCATGTGCAGAGAGGCGGTTCTCCCACCGTGCGCGACCGTGTGATCGCCACACAGATGGGCTATCACGCCGTGGAACTGCTTGAACAGGGCATCGGCAACCGCGTTGTCGGCATCAAGGCGGATCAGGTCGTTGATTTTGACATCGACGAGGCTCTCGAAATGCACAAGGATTTTGAGACAGAGCTGTACAAGATTGCCGACGTTGTTTCCATCTGATGAATTAAAAAATTAACTGACGTAAAAGGCAAGATTTTCTGTTTTCAGCCACATCGGAGCGCTATAAGCTGTTCTGTGCGGCAAAGAGAAGCTTGCCTTTTGTTGGTTTATAGACAATAGATTCAATACTTTTTTACAAAAAGAAAGGAATATAGAAAAATGTCAAAAAAAGTTGCTATCATCATGGGCAGCGACAGCGATCTGCCTGTCGTCAGGCCCGCCATCACCACGCTGAAGGAATTCGGCGTTGGGTACGAGGTCAGGGTCATGTCGGCCCACAGAACGCCCGACGCGGCGGCGCAATTCAGCAAGAACGCCAAGGCCGACGGATTCGGCGTGATCATCGCGGCTGCGGGCAAGGCGGCGCACCTCGGCGGGGTGCTGGCGGCGCACACGGTGCTGCCGGTCATCGGCATTCCGGTGAAGTCTTCGACGCTTGACGGACTGGACGCGCTGCTGGCCACCGTCCAGATGCCGAGCGGCATTCCGGTTGCGACGGTCGCCATTGACGGCGCGGCGAACGCGGCGCTGCTTGCGGTTCAGATGCTGGCACTTTCCGATGAGGGGCTTTCCGAAAAGCTCGCCGCCTACAAAAAGGCCATGGCGGAAAGCGTCGCCAAAAAGGACGCAGCCCTGCAGGAAAAGCTGAAAGAAGAGTGAAGTTCGAAGCGTAACAGTTTACTACGTTTGGAGGTTTTTACCCTTTGGATAATCGTGAAAAGGATACTTATGACAATTTAAGTGAAGAATGCGGCGTATTCGGCATTTACTGCAGCGACGAAAAGCTGGTGCTGGAGCTGACGCATCTCGCGCTTTACGCCATGCAGCACAGAGGCAGGGTCGGCGCGGGAATGGCATTTTCCGACGGCAGGACCATCCGCTGCTACAAGGATCTCGGTCTGGTGGCCGACGTGTTCACGGAGAATATGCTCAAGAGAATCGTTCCCGGCAAGATCGCCATCGCGCACGTCCGGAATTCCAGCAAGGCGGTTGTGGAGCGCGTGGCGGCACAGCCGCTTGTCATGCATTATATGGAAGGCGTCATGGCGCTCTCCAATAACGGCGCGCTGGTCAACGGCGACGACCTGCGCGAATTTCTGGAGCACGACGGCGCGATGTTCCAGGCGGGAAGCGACGCGGAAACGATGGCCTATCTGATTGCCCGCAAGAGGGTGAAGTCCGGTTCGATTGAAAAGGCCGTGTCTGAAGCGATGGATCAGGTGCAGGGCGCGTATTCCATGGCGATCATGAGCCGCAACAAGCTCATCGCCGTGCGCGACCCGAGAGGAATGCGCCCGCTTTCGCTGGGAAAGATAGGCGACAACTGCTGGGTAGTTGCCAGCGAAACCTGTGTGTTCGACGGCATCGGCGCGGAATTCATCCGTGACGTGGAGCCGGGCGAGGTGGTCATGATCGACGACGACGGCTGCCATTCCGACAGGACGCATTGCGGCAAGGAAAAGCAGGCTCTCTGCATTTACGAATACGTCTATTTTGCCCGCCCCGACTCGGTGATCAATGGCAAGAGCGTTCATGAGGTGCGCCTTGAAATCGGCAAGCTGCTGGCGCGGGAGCATCCCGTCGAAGCGGACATTGTATGCGGTGTGCCGGATTCGGGCATTTCCGCCGCGATCGGCTATTCGCAGGCGAGCGGCATCCCCTACGGCACCGCGCTCATCAAGAACAAATACATCTCGCAGGCGCACATCGGCAAGGATGATGATTCATTCCGGCGCGTGCTCAACGTCAAGCTGAATGTGCTGGAATCCATCATCAGAGGCAAGCGCGTCATTCTGATCGACGATTCCATCATCAAGGGTATGACCGCAAGGCACATCATCGGCCTTCTTCGAAAGGCGGGCGCGACGGAGGTGCATCTCCGCATTTCTTCGCCGCCGGTTTTCAATACCTGCTATTTCGGCACGACCATTAACGACCGCGGTTCGCTGATTACCAACAGCATGGCGGTGGAGCAGATCTGCTCCGCGGTGGGCGCGGATTCGCTGGGCTTCGTGTCGGTAGAAGGCATTCACAATGTCGCCGGACTGGGCGGCATCGGCATCTGCGACGCCTGCTTCACGGGCAATTATCCCATGAAGGTGGATGAGCGGGAACGCTTCAATAAGTACGACTTTAAAATCGGTGAGCAGCCAAAGGTATAAAGAAATTCAGGAGGAAAAACAAATATGAGCAATACAAGAAGCTACAGCAACAGCTACAAGGAGGCCGGCGTTGATGTGACCGCGGGGTACAGGTCGGTCGAGCTGATCAAGAAGCACGTCGCCCGCACCAATATTCCCGGCGTGGTTTCAGGCATCGGCGGCTTTGGCGGTCTGTTTGAGCCGGATTTCTCCGGCATGAAGACCCCGACGCTTGTTTCCGGCACCGATGGCGTGGGAACCAAGCTGAAAATTGCCTTTCTCATGGACAAGCACGACACCGTGGGCATCGACTGCGTGGCCATGTGCGCCAACGACGTCGCCTGCAGCGGCGCGCAGCCGCTATTCTTCCTCGACTATCTGGCGGTCGGCAAGAATATTCCCGAGAAGGTCGCCGACATCGTGGGCGGCGTTGCGGAAGGCTGCGTGCAGGCGGGCTGCGCGCTGATCGGCGGCGAAACGGCCGAAATGCCCGGCTTCTATCCCCCTGAGGAATACGATCTCGCGGGCTTCTGCGTCGGTCTGGCGGATAAGGAGAAGATCGTGAACTGCGCCAATGTCAAGGTTGGCGATACGCTGATCGGCGTGGCTTCGACGGGTCTGCACTCCAACGGCTTCTCGCTGGTCCGTACCACGCTGCGGGTCAGCTCGCAGAATATCTCCAAGCACATCGACGAATTCGGCAAAACCCTCGGCGAGGAGCTTCTCACACCGACCAGAATCTATGTCAAGTCGGTTCTCGCCCTGCAAAAGGCCGTTTCCGTCCACGGTATTTCCAATATCACAGGCGGCGGCTTCTACGAGAATATTCCGCGTATGCTGCCCGACGGCATGATGGCGAAGGTGCAGCGCAGCGCGGTGAAGGTGCTGCCGGTGTTTGAATACATCCAGAAGATGAGCGACGGCAGGATCGACGATCACGATATGTTCAACACCTTCAACATGGGCGTTGGTCTGGTGGTCGCGGTGGATCCCTCCGAGGCGGATACCGCCATAGAAACGCTCAAGGCAAACGGCGAGGAGGCCTACGTCATCGGCGAGGTGGTCAGCGGCACAGAGGGCGTTGAGATATGCGGATGAATACGAACGGACAAAATGTCAAAAATATAGCTGTGTTCGTGTCCGGCGGGGGAACCAATCTGCAAGCCCTGATCGACGCGCAGGAACGCGGCGAGATCAGAAACGGCCGGATTGTCTTTGTGCTTGCCAGCAATGAGAAGGCCTACGCCATTCAGCGCGCCGAAAAAGCCGGTATCGAGCATCAGGTGGTTTCCCGCAGGGCATACGACACCAGCGGGGACTACGACGCGGCGATTCTCGCGGCGTTGGAAAACCGGGACATCGACCTGATCGTGCTGGCGGGATTCCTTTCCATCCTCGGTCCGACCGTCATCGAAAAATACCGCAATCGGATCATCAACATTCACCCCTCGCTGATTCCGCTCTTCTGCGGCGACGGCTTCTACGGCAAGAAGGTACACACCGCCGTTCTCGCCAGCGGCATGAAGGTGACCGGCGCGACCGCCCATTTCGTCAACGAGATCACGGACGGCGGCGCGATCATCCTGCAAAAGGCCGTTCCCATCGAGCAGGGCGACACGGAGGACATTCTCCAATACCGCGTCATGCGGCAGGCGGAATGGGAGATTCTGCCCCGCGCGGTGTCGCTTTTCTGTGAGGGAAGAATACGCATTGAGGGAAACCGGACGGAGATTGTGCCGCCTTCGGCGAACTGAAAACTGAAAAATGAAGAATGTCGGAAGGGCTTTGCCCTTGGAATCAATAGAATTACTAGGAGTTGTGATTTATGCCTGAAAACGAAACCGTGGAATTCAAATTTGACACACAGCTTCTCATCGAGGGACACGACCTCGACGAGGACGCGATCAACGATTACTTTGTAGAGAATTTTGTGGGCGACTGTCTGCTGGCGGTCGGCGATGAGGAAACCATCAAAATCCACTACCACACCAACGAGCCTTGGAAGGTGCTGGAATACTGCGCTTCCCTCGGCGAGATTCACGATATTATTGTAGAAAATATGCAGCTTCAGTCCGAAGGCCTGCACGGATAATGCGTTTCGCTTTGCTCGGCAGATTTAAGACGGAAAAATGAAGAATGTCGGAGCGCAAGCGCTGAAATGAAGGAGTGAAGAATAATGGAAGCCGTTAATTTTCCTTTTGCGATTGGCGAGGAGGAAACCGCCGAAAACGGGTTTGTGAAGTTCGCGTTCCATTATCAGCTGCACGACCGGATCCAGTGGGGCAATATGTTTTGTCTTGTGTTGGCGGGAGCGTTCACATGGTTCCTGCGGGCGAAGTTTTCTGTCAGCTTGTGGCAATGTCTTGGCCGTATGATCATTGTATCAGCCGGCTTAATGGCATTGTTCAGCCTGATGCAGCGTATGAAACTATTTTGCGCAGTAGGGCATTGCTGGCGGGAAGGGGATACCGTGGTCATCGAATGCGGCGAGAGAGAATACCGCATTGCTTCTGTAAGGGAGATGATCGGCGGCGATTCCCGGTTTTTCTTCGCCAGAAGCGCGACCCTCAGCATTACGACCGACAGGGATATTTTTGAAGTCTTTTCAATACCGCTGCGTAAAGAAGAGCAATTTGAACAGTCTTCGGTCTATCCGCTTTGTCAGTTTATTCTGGGCAGCTTTCCCTACCTGCAAGCTGTGGAACTGCCCGGTCAAAAGACAAAACGCCGGTATGTGAGAATTGACAAATAATTCTTTTATCAAAGGAGATTTGAAAATAATGGAAATCATTCATTACGCGCAGGAAATCGGCGCGACTACTTACCCCGGCAGGGGCATTCTGCTCGGCAAGAGCAAGAGCGGCCAATTCGCCGCCATCGCCTACTTCATCATGGGCAGAAGCACCAACAGCCGCAACCGTGTCTTCATCGAGCAGGAGGGCGGCATCCGCACCGAGGCGTTCGACCCGTCGAAGCTGGTCGATCCCTCGCTGATCATCTACGCGCCAGTGCGCGTACTGGGCGATGACACTATCGTCACCAACGGCGACCAGACCGACACCATCTACGACTTCATAGCGCAGGGCAAGACCTTCGAGGACGCGCTCAGAACCCGCACCTTCGAGCCTGACCCGCCGAACTATACCCCCAGAATCAGCGGCGTCGTCCACAAGAACGGCGACTACCAGCTTTCCATCCTGAAGAGCGCGAACGGCAATCCCGATTCCGCGCAGCGTTTCTTCTTCGATTACAACGCCACGCCCGCCGGAGAGGGTCACTTCATTCACACCTACAAGTGTGACGGCAATCCCATTCCCAGCTACGAGGGCGAGCCGACATGGGTGGCAATCGACACCGACAGCCTTGACGAATTCACTGACGCGGTGTGGAATGCCCTCAACGAGGACAATAAGGTATCGCTCTTCACCCGTTTCATTGATCTGGAATCGGGCGAGGTGCAGACCAGAATCGTCAATAAAAATGTCTGAGATGGTAGAAAAACACAGCATCGCGCAGCAGTACATTGAAGGGCTGAAAAACGCCTATCTCCGCGCCGGCGACCTCAGCGCCGAGGAATGGATTCATTTCGGGAGCGTGAAGCAGGGGATCAGCGCGGCGGACGAGATGGAGCTGCTGAAAAAATACCCCGAAATCCCCGCGTCGCTGGTGGAACTGCTGGAATTTGCCGACGGCACCTACTGGCGGCAATACGGCGAGGAGGAAATCGCCTTCTATTTCCTGGGTTCCGACGTGGACGAGGGCGGCTATCCCTATTATCTCTACTCGGCGCGGCAGCTCATCGAGGACAACGACAGGAATTACGGCGACAATTTCGCCGACCTCTTCTACTGGTACAAGGAAGAAATGGAGAAGGAAGGCGTCAGCGACCTGTTCGTGGATCCGCGCATTCGTCAGGACGGCTCCCGCTGCGACTGGCTCTGCTTCTCCGACTGCATGAACAACGGCGGCACCTCCAGCCTTTTCATCGACTTTACCCCATCGGAATCCGGCAGGAAGGGGCAGATCATCCGCTTCCTCCACGATCCCGACCGGCTCGATGTGATCGCCGACAGCTTTGACGAATACTTAAAGATGCTCATGCGGATGAATTACGCCTTTGTACAACCTGAATTCTTTTAATTGAAAGGACGCTTGAAATACAATGAACGAAATGATGCTCAAATATGGCTGTAATCCCAACCAGAAGCCTTCCCGCATTTTTATGGAGGACGGCAGCGATCTTCCTATTGAAGTGCTTAACGGCAAGCCGGGTTACATCAACCTGCTTG
>CADCON010000102.1 GCA_902803035.1 uncultured Ruminococcus sp. | reverse complement strand
TGTGTGGTGAATGTCGGCGTGAGCGGTCCCGGCGTTGTTCGCACGGCGCTTGCCAAGGCGCCCGACGCGAATATCACGGAGGTCGCCGACATCGTCAAGCGCACCGCCTTCAAGGTGACGCGCATGGGACAGCTCGTGGCGCAGGAGGCCTCCCGCCGGCTGTGTGTTCCTTTCGGCATTGTCGATCTGTCGCTCGCTCCCACGCCGGCGGTGGGCGATTCGGTGGCGCATATTCTGGAGGAAATGGGGCTGGAATGCTGCGGGGCGCACGGTACCACGGCGTGCCTTGCCCTGCTGAATGACGCGGTCAAGAAGGGCGGCGTGATGGCAAGCTCCCATGTGGGCGGCCTGTCCGGCGCGTTCATTCCGGTGTCGGAGGACGCGGGCATGATCGACGCGGCACGCTGCGGCGCGCTTTCGCTGACCAAGCTGGAAGCCATGACCGCGGTATGCTCCGTGGGGCTGGATATGATCGCCATTCCCGGCGATACGCCCGCCGAAATCATTTCCGCCATTCTCGCCGACGAAGCCGCAATCGGCATGGTCAACAGCAAGACCACGGCGATACGCCTGATTCCCGCCATCGGCAAGAAGCCGGGCGAGGATATGGAATTCGGCGGACTGTTCGGAAGCGCGCCCATCATGGATGTCAACCGCTACTCCCCCCTGAAATTCATCTCCCGCGGCGGCAGAATCCCCGCGCCCTTACAGAGCCTGAAGAATTGACGCTCGCTTGGAATGAAGAAGGATGATCCCGTGGACGGAATGATTCTGTTCACGGGGTTTTTGATATTCAAAATAAATTCATCGAAATTCGATAAATGATGCTGGACATATGCCTTTTGGTGTGCTATACTGGCTTTAGTGAAGGGAGATGCGTTTTTATGAGGAGAAAAATGACAGCTTTGATCTGTGCGGTTTTCGCCGCGCTTCTGGCGTTGACCGGCTGTATGCCACAAAAAAGAAGCGGCGCGGAGCAATACGACAAGGCGTATTACATCAGGGAATACGGCGGCGATCTGCGGAGCAATCTGTCCGTGTTTCCCGATGCGGTCGGGAAGGAGCGTGTCCTTCTCTTTGAATCCTCCCTGCTGACAGGGCTTTTTGACACCGACGGATACATCCTGCTGGAATACCGGTGCGACGAAGCGCAGATGGCGGTGGAGGAGGAACGACTGAAGGCAATTTCCTTCACTATCCGGGGCGCGGAAGGGCAGAGCTTCACCAATGAGATTCTGTATGACGGGCAATCCTACCGGTATCCCGCCTACGTTGCCACAGACGGCTTCAACTATACCTACGAATACGCCCTTCTCGACCGCAAGGGAGGCAGGATCATCTATGTATTCGGAACCTATGTCATGCCGGATCAATTCCCGTACAAGGATTATCTGAAAAAAGCTCTCTCCGAGTATAAGAAGGATGCATTGCAAGGCTTCTCCGTCTACAATCATTCCTTCGACGGCGGAAAGTCGTGGGACGAGTTTAACGACGGGGTTGTGATTCCGATGGAATGACAAGAGTAAATTGTAATATTATAGGAATAAATAACAAAATGTATATCAAGAAGATTGACGTTTTCCGGAAAAAGAAGATGTCAATCTTTTGTTTATAGCTATAAATATTTGTTTATACAAGTCGTAAAAAAATGAAAATTTGGTAATTTTTTACTGATTTAAAGCATAAAAAAATCCATAATATGGAATGATTTACAAATAAAAGCACCATTGTGGACTGTTTTTGAATAAAATATCGATTCGTAACGCTACAATACGCTTTTTAAATTTGCTGAATGTGATTGATTTGTCAAGAATTAATAAAGCTATGCCCGTTCTTTGCAATTAGTTTAGTTGCCCAAAATAATTCAAAATCCTTATATTTTTTGTGTCAAAGTCTTGACTAAATTGTAAAAGGGGGCTATAATGGTTATCGACTAGTGATGCGGGTCGGTTTTGGCCGATACCTTCCCCGCGTTGCAGAATCAATTCAATATTTTTAATTGGAGGAAAACAAAATGAAGAAATCAACCCGTTTCTTGAGCATTCTTCTCGCTGTTGCCCTGCTTGTTTCATCGCTCGCAGCCTGCAGCAAGAAGGACGAAAAAAAGGTCGTTGAGCTGGCCGATGAGATTCAGAAGCTGGATTATGAAGAGCAGTCCGCTACTCTTTACCAGTCTGAGCTTGGCGAGTTCAACACTGTTTATCAGGAAGCAAAGAAAGAGCAGAACGTCAGCACCAAGTATGCCAAGATGGCTATCGCTGAGGCAAAGCTCATGGAAGCTGCCGTTATGTTCCCGACCTCTTCCAGAGGCGGCACATACGCTGTCAGCCGTGTAGCTCCCTACACCGTTACTCCTTGTCTGTGGGGCAACGACAGCGACAGATTCCACCAGGCAATCATCGCCAGCGATTTCATCACCAAGGAAGACAGAGACGCTCTGAAGAAGCTCTATGCTGAGAAGGTCGGCACAGGCACCTACGAGCAGGCTGTCAAG
>CADCON010000101.1 GCA_902803035.1 uncultured Ruminococcus sp. | reverse complement strand
TTTTTCTATACCTCCGAGCATAATATTATACTCATATTATAGCATATGGAAATGATTATGTCAACCTTAAGTTAGTGCATATGGGGCCCTGCCCCTCTTTTGCGGTGTAACCGCAAAAAAGTACCACGCCAGAGAGCCTGCCCCCTGGACCCCACGCTCGCCTGGAAAAAAACGCTCGCTGATTATGCGGTTCGCTTTCTTTTTTCCTTTTTCTTTTTTCCTTTTCAATCGCCTGTCATATTCCTATTCATTATACCATCCGGCCGCCAATAATGCAATACCAATGACAAAAAACCCGCAGATTCGGAGATAACATCCAAATTCCGCGGGCTTTGTGATCAATTTATTGCCATCAGATAGTGATGAATCCAAGCGTGCTGGCAATGGAGCTTGCCAGAATGATCAGCAGGAAGAAGGGCGCGATGTATTTCGTGACGACATAATACATCCGCTGGCGGCGGAAACGTGAGGACAGCTTTACCTCCCGCGCGATTCCGTCGAAGCCAATCGCCCGTATCACCAGCAGGCAGATGAAGAACGCCGACACCGGCATCATTACTGAATTGGTCAGGAAGTCGAAGAAATCCAGTATCTGCATTCCGAAAATCTCCACAAAGCTCCAGATCCCGTAGCCGAATACGCTTGCCGTTCCCAGCACCAGCGACACCGCCAGCACAAGAAGGCTGCTGAATGTGCGGTTCAGTCCCGCTTCCTCCGAGATGGTCGCCGTGCAGGTTTCAAAGAGCGAAATCGCGCTGGTCAGGGCGGCGAGCAGCACCATCAGGAAGAATACGCTTCCGATCAGGTTGCCCAAGCCCATGCTGTCAAACACCTTCGGCAGCGTGATGAACATCAGCGAGGGGCCTGCCTTGAGCGTCCTGATGTCGCCGCCGGTGAAGGCAAACACCGCCGGAATGATCATGAGTCCCGCGAGAATCGCGATGCCCGTGTCGAACCATTCCACCTGCGTGGTGTTCTTTTCGATGTCTGCGTCCTTTTTCAGGTAGGAACCGTAGGTGTAAAGGATGCCCATCGCCAGCGAGAGCGAATAGAACATCTGCCCCATCGCCGCCACCACCGTCATGATGGAGAAATCCTTGAAATTCGGCACAAGGAAATATTTCACGCCCTCCAGCGCGCCGGGACGCGTCACCGAATAGACCGCCGTGATGACCGCCAGCAGGATGAGCAGCGGCATGACAATTTTACTCACCGCTTCAATGCCGTTCTTGACCCCCGCGACGATCACGAGGAACGCCGCCACAATGAACACCGCAAAGCAGATTTCCGCCGTCAGCGAATCGCTGATGAAGCCGCCGAAAAAGGCGTCCCCCGCCAGCGCGTCCGCCTGTCCCCGCAGGTATTCAAAGCAGTACTTCACCACCCAGCCGCCGATCACGCTGTAATAGGGCAGGATCAGCATGGGGATGACCGCGTTGATCCAGCCGCCGAATTTCAGCCATTTCTTGCTGCCGAACGCGCCGAACGCCCCGACCGGACTTTTGCCCGTCATGCGCCCGATGGCGGTTTCGGAGATGATCATGGCGTACCCGAAGGTCAGCATGAGAATCAGGTAGACCATCAGGAAAATGCCCCCGCCGTATTTCGCCGCGAGGTACGGAAAACGCCAGATGTTCCCCAGTCCCACCGCCGACCCCGCGACGGCGAGAATGTATCCCATGTTGCCCGAAAAGGTGGTCTTTTGCTTGTTTGCTTTTGCTGCCCGCGCGGAAGCCGTTGATTTATCTTCCATGATTTCCTCCGAACGAATAGTTTTTCAGCCGCGAGTTTTTTACCATGCCATAAGGCAGCTCAGTCTTATCGCAAAAAAACATGAAATTTGTCAGGCATCGTTATCGCGCCAGATCGTAGTCAATTCTTATGCCCGTAACGATGTCGCTATGGATGTCAACATAGAACACCATGCCGTAGCTGACGCCGGAATACTCGCTCTTGTCCGCGTTCCAGTCGAGGGGCGGATAATAGTAGTATTCCATCATGTACGGCTCGTCATTGTCGGTGTAGTACCTGTTGATATAGGCGCAGTAGATCTCGTCTGTGGGCTTCTCTTCAAGGAACCATGAGTCGTTTATGTTGCCGTAGATGTAGTCGCCGTAGGATTCTTCGTCGCCTTCAAAATAGAGCGGCTGGGGATTCTCCTCATAGGTGAAGGTGTTGAGTACGTCTTCCTTGGTGCTGCCGACGTGAAGCCCGCCGACGAAAATCACATCAGACGTATCCGCGACGATGGAACCGAGGGTCAGATCATCGCCTTCGTTCACATCGAAAAACAGCAGAGTCATTCCGCCGTAGGTATAGCTTACGCAGGTGCCGTAGATGAATCCGTCGCCCGTGACGTCGTTGATCTCGTCGGGTTCGCCGAGAATTTTCTTCACCTGCTCCTGAGTCATGCCGAGTCTGACGCCTTTCACGGCCGCGTCCTCCACGCCGAATTTATGAGGGGTGAATGATTCCGACGCGGAAGGCTTGCCTTCATCCGGCACGGGGTGCGCGCCCCAGTCGCAGGACGCAAGGCTGACGGTCAGCATCATCACGGCTAACAGCAAACTTACCACATGAATGTACTTTTTCATTTTTCTCTTTCTCCTTTGTTCAACAAATTGATTTTTTTTCGACACTGGTTCGCCAGCATCCTCTTCTTATTGAAAATCCTCGCCGCTTTCGGTCAGGATCCGCTCCCGGACAATATCGCATTTGTCAAATGTGACTTCTTGGGCTTGCTCCCATCCCTTCAGTAGGATGGAAGGATTGATGTTCACGTCGTTTCCGGCGGGAAGCCTGATGCGAAG
>CADCON010000100.1 GCA_902803035.1 uncultured Ruminococcus sp. | reverse complement strand
TATATTGCTCTTGCCGCTGCCGTTTGGGCCGACAGCGGCGGTGATTCCGGGAACAAAATTCATTTTGACCCTGTCGGGAAATGATTTGAAGCCCATAATGTCAAGCGATTTTAAATGCATTGTTTCGCCCCTTCGGAAATAGCTGATAACAAGTGAATTATTTGGTTAGTTCATTATGGAAATCTTCCATTATCTCAATGAACTGTCTGGCATAGACAAAATGAATGTCGTGGTCGGAGGATGCTGTTTCGACCTTCTTACAGCCGGAAATCAACGAAACCACCTTTGCCGCGTCATCCTCGTCATTGGCGGCGTAGAGAACCCCGTCATCTCCGTAGCTTGCCTTTGCCTTGATATAGGTGCAGGGACAATTGATGTTTCTGAGAATGTCCTCCTGCGACAGCCCTTCCAGCCATGTGCCGTTGTAGAAGGTCTCGGCAAACTGAAAGTCATATTCATCAACATACAGAAGTCCGTGCGTCCATGAATACGGCATATACCAGATTTTTTTGCATTCCGCCCCGTTCTTCTCGGTATATTCCTTCGCGGTGGCAGCGGGAAACGCTTCAAGTCCCTGGAACATCTTCCACATATAGCCGTTTTTGTAATAATAGGGGGTAAAATATTTTTCTCCGGAGCCGAGGAACTGGTGCATAATCTCAAAGCCGTCCTTCCACACGAAGGTGTTCTGCATTTCCTCCGGCTGTACGCTGAAGAAGGGCGGATCCTCCAGAACAATGCCCAGCACATCCTGCGGAGCGGTCGCGGCGATGTTGGCGGTGAGAATGCCGCCGGATGAATGTCCCGAAACGACGCAGGGCTTCCGGATGACCGTTTCAATGAAGGCGACGAGATCCCCGGTCATTTTCGCGCAGGTGTAGAAGGCGGGATCGTGGCTTGAACTGCCATGTCCGTGGCAGTCAACGGCGTAGACGTGATAGGTGTCCGCCAGCGTGGGAAGCACTCGCGCGTAATCCTCCCATGCCATTTCCTGTCCGTGAATCAGAAGAAGCGGCGTCTTTTCGCCTTTTTCGTCCGCACTTTCGGCGTAATTCAGAATGGTGCCGCTGGGGAGCGTCTTTTGTTTTTCCGTATAACCGGCCTTCCAGACCTTCTTCATGTCGTTCTCGTCATAATGGAGATTGTTGTAGGCGAAAATTCCGCCCGCAATGCTGATAATCAGCACAATGGAAAGAATAACTGACAGAAGGATGAACACTATTCTTTTAATGACACGTCCGACTGTCCAAGTTTTTTTCTCTGTGTAGGCCTGATTTTTTGACATTTTCATTTCCTCCTATTGGCAGATAATGCGCTGTGAATCAGCAATAGTAATACTGTTCCGGTAGAATCTCCTTCGCCGCGCGGACAATCTCTTCACCGGTGAAGGAAAGCGTTCCCTCGTGCGAAACGTAAGCCAGCCATTTTTCTGTATGATCAAAGTAGAAGGTTTCCACCGTCCACGGAAAATCATATCCGTCGCCGATCTTCTCAAAAAGCAGGTCTGAAATACGATCGTCCTCAAAATATTCCATGCTGTCGGTCTGGAAGGTCATCACGACATCGATCTGACAGACTTCAAACACCCTTTGGAGAAGCGCAATCTCTCCGCTTCGGTAAATCGCGTCAATGTCATAGGCAACGACCGGAATATCCTTTTTCAGTACCGTCAGGGGATACCAGTAGAGATCGTTTCCCGATGCGTATTCACTCAGGAAGGCAAGCAGCTTTTCCTTGACGACGCTGTTTTTCATACCTTAAGTTCCAGAAACCGGCGATAGGTGGTGAAGCCCATTGATTCGTAGAACCGAAGCGCGTCGCTGTTGAATTCCCAGACGTCCAGCTCTACGGTGTTCCATCCGTTTTCGGCCGCGTAATGCCTGATGAATTCCAGCAACGCCCTGCCTACGCCCTTCCGCCTGTGCAGCTTATCAACGCCGATCTCGGTTATCTTCAGAAAGCTGCGCGCATTGTTGTAGGGCGTGCGCGGTCTGCGGATCATTTCGAGTACCGCATAGCCGCAGATGACCCCGTCGGATTTCGCAACGACAATTCTTGTCATTTCGCCGCGGAAATACGTCCGGATGTGCGCGGCGAGCTTCTTGCCGAATTTTCGGCGGAAGATGTCGGGTCGCCCCTTCACGTGGAGCGCGTGTACCTGGCGACGGAGATCATTGACCGATGCAAGCTCCGATTTCTTCGCCAGTCTGACTTTTAATTTACCCATTGTTTTTCACATCTCCTTCATTCGCTAATTCAATATACTGCGGAGGAACGTGCTTCAACTGCCACACGCCGTTGTCAGAAATCATAAAATCATAGCCGTCCGCCGCCATTTTTCCCGCATGAATCTTCAGAATGACCGGTCGGTCCGGCTTGCTGTGACGATAGCCCACCTTCGCGGCGGTTTCGTAATCCGGCGAGAGATGGACAAATTGGCGGCTGCCAGGGAGAAGCCCCTGTGACATAATGCTTTTGTAAAACCGGCGCGCTGTGCCGTGATAGAGATATTCCGGCGGTTCGCGGTGCTCCATTTCAATCATGACGTCAATGGAATGTCCCTGATTGGCGCGGATTTTTGTGCCATCGGCGTTGAAGCTGTAGCGTCCCTTGCTGTCGGTTTCGACAATCTCTTCCAGCAGCGGGCGGTCAATGTGATAGCGACTCCTTTTGTTAATGCCGTCCATCAGCTCATTGACATCCGCCCACCCGCCGATGCGTTCGATTCGGATCCCGATTGCTTCGGGATTGTGACGAAGAATCAGACTCAGGAAGCGGCTCAATCTGACATTTTCTTCCTTTGATTCCATCAGAAAAATCAACCTCCCTTATCCTGATATGCCAGCCCTCGGATTCAAGACGATGAATGTTGCGCTTCTTCTGCCCTGCCGCCTTTGAAAGTTCCCCTTGGGGAACGGAAACGATGCATTCGCCGCCCTCAGGATAGCTTTCCAGCAGGGCGTCTTTTATCAGCCGATAATACAGAATGCCCTCGCAAAGCTCGCGGAACGCGGGATGATACGCGCCCCCGACCATTTCTCCCTCCACGCCCTCGGAGGCGTGAAGCCCCAGCTTGATGACCTTGATGCCCTTGTCATCAAAGAACGACAGCAGACCCGCGCACAGCTCCGCAGCTTCTTCATACTTCTGAGGATGGTATTCTCCGGAACGCATTTTTTCCTCAAGCTCCGTTCCCTTCAGTACAACGGTGGGATAAATCCGGACAGTGTCAGGGTGAAGCCGGGCAATTTCCCGTGCGGTAAATTCCGCCCCCGCGTTGTCGTCGCCATACAGTCCCGTCATCATCTGCAAGCCGAGGGAAAAACCGTATTCCCTGATCAGCCGCGAAGCATTCACCACATCGGCTGCCGAATGCCCGCGTCTGTTCATACGGAGTATCTTGTCCCGCATGGACTGCGCTCCCAGCTCGACAGAGGTCACGCCGTAATGCTTCAGAATGGACAGAATGCCGTCATCGATAGCGTCCGGACGTGTGGAAATCCTGATGCCGGCCACCTTCCCGTCACGAATGAACGCATACGCCGCTTCCAGCAGTTCTGTCATGTAATGTCTGTCAATCGCGGTGAAGCTGCCGCCGAAAAAGGCGATTTCGGCGTTGTTTCCGCAGAAACGCGGTGAAGACAGCGCGGTTTCCACTGTCCTGCGGACGTCATCGGCAGACGGCTGGGAGGAAGCTCCCGAAATGGTCCGCTGATTGCAGAAGGCGCACTGATGCGGGCAGCCGTTGTGGGGAATGAAAATCGAAATATTGGAATGTCTTCCTGCCCGCGCCATATCAGTAACCCATCAGCTTCAACGCTTCGCAGGCGGCGTTCTGTTCGGCTTCCTTCTTGCTTCTTCCGCCGCCGCGTCCGATGACATTGCTGTTCAGGTGTACTTCCACAACAAAATGCTTGTTGTGATCCGGCCCGCTCTCCGCAACGAGTACATAGCTCAGCCGCTCCTCGGCATTCTGCTGCACGATCTCCTGCAGCATGGTCTTGTAGTCCTTACTGCGGTAGAGATTGGGGTGCTCCAGTTCCTCCAGAATGAATCCCATCACGAATTCGCGCGCCTTTTCCATGCCGCCGTCGAGGAAAATCGCGGCAATGAGGGCTTCAAAAGCGTCCGCCAGGATGGAGGGGCGTTTGTCGCCGCCGGAATGGCGTTCTCCCCTGCCGAACATGATGTACTCGCCGAGCTGAATCTTCTTGGCAAAGCCGCACAGAGTCGATTCGCAGACCAGCGAGGAACGCAGCTTGGTCAGGTCGCCCTCCTGTTTGCTGCGGAACTTAGCATAAAGGTGCTCCGACACCACTATGCTAAGCACCGCATCTCCCAGAAACTCAAGACGCTCGTTGCTCTGC
>CADCON010000099.1 GCA_902803035.1 uncultured Ruminococcus sp. | reverse complement strand
CGGATAATGTCAACGCTTTTCTTCGCGCTGTCGACAAAGACAGCCTCCTTCGCGCCGCGGCTGAGAGCCTCAATGCCCATCTGTCCGCTGCCGGCAAAGAGATCGAGGATCCTGCGCCCTTCCATGTCAAACTGAATGACGCTGAAAACCGCTTCTTTCACTCTGTCGGTGGTGGGTCTGACGTCGCTTCCCTCAAGAGTTCTGAGCCGTCTGCCTCTTGCCGTGCCTGTGATCACTCTCATGCTCAGCAATCCTTTCGCCACAGTATTTTACCGATTCATTATACAGCATAATTTACCCGCTGTAAAGTATTTTGCAGCAAATATGTCGAAACTCACAAAAGTACAAGGGTTTATTCATGTTTTATTTGACAAAAGAGCAGTTGCGCTTTTGTCATATTCCACCAATGCCGCCCGGAAGAAGCCGTCATTCCCCGGAATGATCCTTCCGCCTGCGGGCCTTGATGTTCTCCGCCGCCGTGCGGTTCATGCCCTTGACCCCGCAAAGCTCCTCCACCGAAGCTTCATAGACGGCGGAAATGGTCTTGAAATGCTTGAGAAGCTCCCGCGCCCTTGCCGGGCCGATTCCCTCAATTTCGGTCAGGCTGCTCCTGATGACGGATTTGCCGTGGCTGGCGTGGTGATAGGTAATGGCAAAGCGGTGAACCTCGTCCTGAATGGTCGATACCAGCGTGAATGCCGCGCGGCTTCTGGTCAGGGAGATTTCACGCCCCCCGGCGGCGATGGCGCGGGTCTTGTGCTTGCTGTCCTTGACCATGCCGAAGAGCGCGATCGGCAGCCCTGACGCCTCAATGAGCGGGCGGATGGCATTGACGTGCCCCTCACCGCCGTCGAGAAGGATCAGGTCGGGCAGCCTTCCGAAGCCCTTGCCCTCCTCCTTGTGGGCATTGTATTCCAGCAGCCGGCGGGTGATGACCTCCCGCATGGAGCCATAGTCGTCCTGCCCCTCGACCGTCTTGATTCTGAACCGGCGGTAGGCGGATCTGAGCGGCCGTCCGTTTTCAAACACCACCATGCCCGCGACATTGTCGTCGCCCTGTGTGTTGGAGATATCGTAGGATTCGATGTATTCGGGCGGCGAATCCAGCCCCAGCAGCCGTCCCAGCTCGTCAACGGCGGCGGTGGTTTCGCCCGTGCGTCCCTTCGCCTGCGCGAGGTATTCGGCGGCATTCTGGCGGCACATCTCCACAATGCGGAGCTGCTCCCCCTTCTGCGGGACGGAAATACGCACCTTCCTGCCGTGCCTGTCGGCGAGCTTTTCGGTGAGCATCTGCTCAATCAGCGCGGCGTCCTCGGTTTCCCCGTCCACCGTGACCCTCGGCGGCACCTCCCGCATGGAATAGTACTGCTTGATGAATTCTGCGCGGCAGAGATGAAGGTCGCCCGTCATTTCGTCCACAAGAAACTGCTCCCGGTCGCAGAGCCTTCCGCCCCTGAAACGGAAAACCTCGAAGCAGGTGCTTCCGGAACCTTGCGCCAGCGCGCTGACGTCCTGTTCCTCCACCGAGGTCATGATGACCTTCTGCTTCTCGCTCATCTTCCGGAGGGCGTTGATCCTGTCGCGCAGGCGGGCGGCCTTTTCAAATTCCAAGCGTTCGGCGCATTCGTTCATGCGCTCGGTCAGCCGCGCGACCGACGTTTCCGTGCCGCCCTTGAGGAAATCCCGCGCCTCGCTGATCGCTTCGTCATAAATCTCCTTCTTCAGCCGCCCTCTGCAAGGGGCAAGGCAAAGGCCGATGGAATAATTCAGGCAGGGGCGTCCCTTGCCGATGTCCCGCGGAAAGCTGCGCCGGCAGGTGGGAATGCGGAAAATCTTACACGCCTCGTCCACCGACTGTCTGACGGCAAAGCTGCCGGTGTAGGGGCCGAGATACTCCGCGCCGTCGTCCTCCACCTTTTTGGCTTCGACGATGCGGGGATATTCCTCCGCGGTTATCTTGACATAATGATAGCCCTTGTCGTCCTTGAGAAGGATATTGTATTTCGGCTTGTGCAGCTTGATCAGGCTGCATTCCAGCACCAGCGCTTCATACGCCGTGTCAGTGATGATGTATTCAAAATGATCCACATTCTCCACCATACGGCGCACCTTTTCGGCGTGTCCCTCCTGGGAGCCGAAATACTGGCTGACGCGGTTTTTGAGCGCCTTGGCCTTGCCGATGTAGATGATGGCGTCCCGCTTGTCGCGCATGATATAGACGCCCGGCAGAAGCGGCAGCTTCATCGATTTGCGCCGCAGCTCGCTGAGTTTCGGATTTTCATGATAGATCGTCAATTGTGTGTTCACCCCGGTCGATTGTTACTTCTTATTTTATCACCTTTCCCGCGCTGTTGACAACAGGAATTTATTAAATAATGTTGAAATTTCAGCCGCCGTTATTGACATCTCACGCCGTTGACGATAAAATAGAATGAAAAAGGGGGGGCAGATTTGAAAGAAAAATCATCCGCGAAAATCTACGCCGCAATGGGCGGAATCGTCGTCCTGCTGGTCATCAACGCGTTGCTGGTCAGGCATTTTTCCGACCCGTTCGGGAAGGGCGCCGCCATCGACATGGACAACCTCGCAGATTACGTCGTGAGCAGAAGCAACCTCATGTATGACGACATTCCTGCCACAAGCGGGACGGAGCCCGCGAAGGTTTCTCCTTCGGACGGCAAGCTGCTCTATCCTGAATATCCCTACTTCATCGAGGTGGACAAGACCAATCAGGTCATCACCGTATTCACCACCAGTTCCAGCGGCAGATATGACAAGCCCGTGCGCGTCATGCTGTGTTCCACCGCGCAGAATCCCAATAAATTCCCCTCCGGATACTGGAAGCTGAAAGAAAACCGCGATTCCGCCAGAAACGTCTGGCGCGCCATGAAAAGCCACGGCTCTCCGCTTTACGCCCAGTACTGCACCCAGATCACCGGCGACTTCCTCTTCCATTCCGTTCCCTACACCGACAAGAAAAAGGACGCGCTCGACCAGAAACGCTACGCCAAGCTCGGTACGGCGGATTCCGGGGGATGCATCCGTCTGACGGTCGAGAACGCCAAGTGGATCAACGAAAACTGCAAGGCCGGCACAACGGTGCATATCACCGAGAACAAGAAAAATCCCTCGCTCACCAAGGCGCTGAAGGATCTGATGCCCCAGGTAGACGCCTCCGGCTGGGATCCCACCGATCCCGACCCGAAAAATCCCAATTATCACCCGCAGTACACGGACGAAACGCCCGAAACCGAGGGCTATCCGGTGGACAACACCGGGCTCAAGGATATCAAGTACAGCAAGGAAATATGGAATCCCAATCAGTTTGTGTAATCATGGGTAAAATTTCTCCCCGCACGGTATTCACGCCGGACGGGGAGGTTTTTTTATTTTTTGTACCTGCGGAATTCCGATGGCGTCTGGCCGCAGTGCTTCTTGAATGTACGGTTGAAATAGGAGATATTGTTGAAGCCGGTTTCATAGGCTATTTCGATGATCGGCTTATCGGTGGAGCGGAGGAATCCCATCGCCTTTGTCAGCCGGTATTCGATGACGTAATCGATGCAGGACATTCCCGTGACGTTCCGGAACAGGCGGGAAAGTCCGGTTTCGCTCATATTCACCAGCTCCGCCAGCCCCGCGAGCGTGATGTTTTCCATGTATTTTTCGGAAATATAATCGACCACCTGCCGGACAATGCGGACGTCATTGCTTTCCGGCGTGTCCGAACGGATCCGGATGAAGCCGTGGCTGAACAGTCTGAATACCAGATCGGTAATCAGGCTCTTCAGCTTCAGTTCAAAGAAGCGGTCATGATCAAAATAGGTGTCAAACAGCGGAACGGCGATATTCCTGAATTCCTCATAATGCTCCGAACCGCACCGGATCACGCAGTAATCGCTGCATTCTCTCTCCAGCAAGGGCTGGATGTATTTGGACGAGCAGATATCCACCGTATGATTGTTGATCATATCCACGGAAATAAGATAGGTCGCGGCGAGAAAATAATCCTTTGCCTCCACCAGCCGGAAGGAATGAAGCACCCACGGCATGATGATCAGAATGTCGCCGAATCCGATATCTATCTCCTCCCCCGATACGGTATATCTGCATTTTCCGCAATCGCACAGCACCATTTCGATCTCCTCATGACAGTGCAGGGGGAACGAAGAGAAAAGCGTGGGCATCATGGTGCCGTAAATAACGAATGGCAGAAGCGCGTCGCCGTGCTTCTTTTTTTCAACATAACCGGAAATTTCCTTGTCCGCCGGATACATAGTCCTTCCTCCCTCGTTTCCGCAAAATAGTGCAATAGCCGTTATTTTCCAAATCAGAATTATTTTATTTTCCAATCAACGCTTCGTTGACACTTTCCGACAAAGATTATGAACAATCAAGCGGTCTGTCAGTGATAAACAATAATAATTCCGTCATCATCCGCACACAATCGGATCAATTGTCCGGCAGAGAAAAGAAACGCCCGTTGCGACACGATAGCCGTTTTTTTCAATACGTGCCGGATAGTGCAAGAATTTTGAAAAATACTGCTTGTATTTCCCTCTAAAAAAATTATAATATTATCGTAGCGTTAAGTCAATAGTTTTGATGAAAAATATTTCTGATAAGTTAAAGTTTTTATACGTTATACCGAATCTATCCAATTTTGGTTTCTCGTTGAGAGGATTTATTCAATATGAACAAGCAAAGCGTTTCAAATTCCGCCAGCGTCATCAACACATCTGTTTTCCGGCTCGCCTGGCCGATATTTGTACAGGCTCTGCTGTCCATGCTGCTGGGATATGCCGACACCCTGATGCTCAGCGGATATGATCAGACCGCGGTGGGCGCGATCGGCAATGCCAATCAGATTCTTGGTTTTCTGACGCTTGCCTTTACGGTCATTTCCAGCGCAAGCGGCGTGGTGGTCGCCCAGTACCTCGGCGCGGGCAAAAAGGAAATGATCAGTCAGATCTACACTGTGTGTATTGCCTTCAATCTCGTGCTGAGCCTTTTCGTCAGTCTGGTGGTCTATATCGGAAGCGACGCCCTGATGCGGCTGCTTCACACGCCGCCCGCGATGATGGACAACGCCCGCAGCTATATGCGGATTGTGGGAGGGTTCATCTTCACCCACGCGGTGCTGGATACGCTGTCGAGAATCTTCCAGAGCAACGGCAAGACCATCTTCGGCATGATCATCTCGCTGGGGATGAATGTAATCAACGTCTGCGGCAATTACCTCTTCCTTTACGGGCCGCTGAAGTCGCTCGGTCTCGGCGCGTCGGGCGTCGCGGTGTCCACCACCGTGAGCCGGATCCTCGGATTGATGGCCGCCTTTGTTTTCTTCCGTATCTTCATTGACGGCAGGATCACCGTCAAAGCCCTCAGGCCGTTTCCGAAGGACATCCTCAAGACGCTTCTCCAGCTGGGCATTCCCACCGCGGGGGAGAACATCTCCTACAACATCTCGCAACTCTTTGTCACGGGCTTTGTCAATACCCTCGGTATTGTGGCGATCAACACCAAGATTTACGCCAATATCCTGAGCAATTTCGCCTATCTTTATTCGCTGTCGGTGGCGATGGCAACCACCATCATTGTGGGTCACGCCGTCGGCGCGGGGCATTACGATTTCGCCTACAAGCGGGTCAGAAAAACCATGCGCAGCGCGCTGATTGTTTCCGCCTGCATCGCCTGCCTGAATTTCATCATCAGCCCGGTCACGTTCGGGTTGTTCACCAGCGGATCGGACGCCGTATCCGTCGGAGCCGACATCATTTCCATGGGCAGACGGATCATGTTCATCGGCATTTTCCTTGAATTTGGCAGAACCAGCAACCTGGTCACCATCAACAGCCTGAAGGCGTCAGGCGACGTGAAATTCCCGACCTATCTCGGCATTGTCTGTATGTGGAGCTGCTCGGTGGCGGGCGG
>CADCON010000098.1 GCA_902803035.1 uncultured Ruminococcus sp. | reverse complement strand
TGTCGCCCACGGTGAAGGGGCCAAGCACCTTGGCGCCGGAACCGATCAGCACGTTATTGCCGATTGTCGGATGACGCTTGCCGGTGTCCTTGCCGGTGCCCCCCAGCGTCACGCCCTGATAAATGGTGCATCCGTCGCCGACCTCGGCGGTTTCGCCTATGACCACGCCCATGCCGTGATCGATCAGCACCCCCCTGCCGATTTTGGCGGCGGGATGAATTTCAATGCCGGTCCGCCTCTTGGCGCGTTCGCTGATCCAGCGGGCGAGGAATTTCAGATTGTGCCTGAAACACCAATTGGCACGGCGGTGGGACATGAGCGCCTTGTATCCGGGATAGAGCAGCCTGACCTCCGCCGCGCTGCGTGCCGCGGGGTCCCTCTCCATGATTGCCTTGATCAGATCCTGACGGTAACTTGACATAAGCATCAGCTCCTTGGGTCAAAAAGTATGCGCTGCCGCAGTCCGAATCGGTCTGAATGCCGATTCAGCGTGCGGATCTCTTCATCAGGTTTTCAAAAATCCGCAGCTCGGCGGCAAGAGCGGATATCATATTCGCGCTTTCGGGGCGCGAGGGATATGTCCTGAATATGGCGTTGCGATAGGTTTCCGGCAGCAGGTCAATGCAGTGCAGGTAATCCTCCGTCACACCGTTTGCCTCGCAGATCATCCGGATGATCAGGGAACGCAGCTCGCCGATGGTTTCGCAGGCGTAAATGACGGAACCGCCCTGGATGGCGTGTTTGGCATTGTTCACCTTGCCGTAGAAATAATCCCACAGTTCCTTTTCGGAGAGATTTTTTTCCGGCTGCGGCGCAGGCTCCGGAACGGGTACGGCGGCAGCGGCAGGCTCCGGCTCAGGCTCCGGAATCTCCTGCGCGAGCGGCGGTTCCTCCGGGATTTCCTCCGGAGCCGGTTCCTCCGGCTTCTCTTTGGTCGGGTCGGAAGGCTTCTTCTTTTCGGCGGGACACGCGCGCTCCGCCGCCCCGTTCTTATCAAGATACTGCACCCACCACGCGCACTCCGGAAGATCGTTTTCGGAGCAGAGCGTGACCTGTGCCTTCAGCCCGCTGTCGAAAAGGTACTTCACAAGAATGCGGCCGTTTTCCTCGCTCTTGTGGCCTTCGGACGGCCTGAGAAATTCCCTGATGAGGAAATTCAGATCGGCGAGAACCTTATCCCGCTCCGCGCTGTCGGCAATGGCAACGACATAATACGCCTCGTCCGGGGTGTATTCGTCGTTGCCTGCCAGCAGAAAAGTCGTAATGCCGTCAATCTTCCTGACCATGACGTTGATCTTCTTGGTCACGTCCGCGCGCGCCTGCATGATTTCGTTCGTATCGCTCATTTTGTACATTCCTTTCGGTTGGTTTTGGATAAAAACAAAAGCCCCGACGCGCCGGACAATCCTGACGCATCGGAGGCGAAATTATCGGTGCAATTCCACGGTTCCACTCCTGTTTATGACTTGAATGCCTTAACGCGGCAGCGTCGTCCGCGCTTACTTGCTTCCCCGGCGGGGCGGTTGGGCGCGGCTGCGTGATGAAGGGTGCATTCGTCCCCGCGCCGTACATGGAACGCTTACAGCCGATGACATTCCTTCTCTGAATGCCGTGCGCGCGGATTACTTCTCCCTCTGAGCATTTTCAAATATCTGATGATGGTATCCGGACGCGCAAGCTGCCCGGAGATACGCCGAATCCATTGACGCGGCGATTTACCAATACATTATATGCTATTGCAAGTGATTTTGCAACTGTTATTTTAACCAAATCTACAGCTGAAATCCTCAGTATATCTTTTCGATTTCCTGCGTAATGCCGTATCTGCGGCGAAAGGCTTCGAGATCGCGGCTACCCGTGAGAGGGGTATCCGCAATGAACCGGCCGGTCGCGTTTTCACGGAAGCCCGCCACCTGCTCCCCCGTGCAGATGCTGCACCTTATGACAGGGGTAAATTTCGCGGGGTCAAAAGCGTCCTCCGCGCCGCGCCTTCTGAATAATGACATACGCCTTCTCTCCTTCCCGCGGCGCCGGGCGGAAAATGCCGGCTGCCGGCAACAATATCATACCCCCTTCGGAGCGGCGTGTCAATAGAATCGCGGAAAGTTCTTCAATGAAAGGATTTATTCTCCGCTTTTTAGCCTGTAAAAAGCCAAATTCATTTTGATATATAAAAAAAATGTAAACATCGTTGCTTTTTCCATAGCGGTATGATATAATCAATACAATTGTATTTTGGGGCAGACTATTCATTTTGCGCTGCCATACTAAATTTTTTTATAGATAATTACTATTTTTTTGCCGGATATAATTCTTTGAAGGGACGGTGACGGCATCTGAAACAGTATATGCACAAGGTGGACAGATCGGCCATCCCGACCATTCCCATTCTCGGAGTGGAAATAGCGGACATTGATATGCCATGGCTGATGCAATTCACGCAGAATCACATTCACGAGCTGAGCGGGGATTACATATGCGTGTCAAATGTGCATACCACGGTCAGCGCGCACGACGACCCCGCGTACCTCGCGGTTCAGAACGGCGACATTCTCGCCATGCCGGACGGCGGCCCGCTTTCCGGCGTGGGACGCAGGCGTGGCGCGAAAAGAATGGCGCGCACGACCGGGCCGGATTACATGGGCGAGATTTTCGGCATATCCGCCGCCAAAGGCTACCGGCATTACTTCTACGGAAGCACGCCCGAAACGCTGGAAAATCTCACGCGCAATGTCGCGGAAAAATACCCCGGCATCATTATTGCCGGCAGCTATTCCCCGCCCTTCCGCCCGCTGACGGAGGAGGAAGACCGCGAGATCACCGAAAAAATCCGTCAGGCGGATCCGGATTTCGTCTGGGTGGGTCTCGGCGCGCCCAAGCAGGAAAAATGGATGGCGGCCCATCAGGGGCGCGTCAAGGGTCTGATGGTCGGCGTCGGCGCGGGCTTCGATTATTTCGCCGGCAATATCCGGCGCGCGCCGGAATTCATGCAGAAGCACAATCTCGAATGGCTGTACCGCCTGGCGCAGGATCCCGGACGGCTGCTGAAACGATACGTCGTCACCAATACAAAATTCATATGGAATGCCATGATAAGGGGTAAGTGAACTATGTCACCCGAAGACCCTGAACTCTCCGGCGGCAAGCTGAAGATTCTTATTGTACACAACCATTACCAGATTCCCGGCGGCGAGGACACCGTTGTTGCCAATGAAAAACGGCTTCTGGAGCAGAACGGTCACGAAGTGATTCTTTACACGCGGGACAACAGCGAGATCAATACAATGGGGCTTGCCGGCAAATTGCTTCTGCCCTTCCGCTCCATTTACAACCATCGTTCGGCGCGGGACGTGAAAAGAATAATCCGGGACGAAAGAATCGACATCGTCCATGTGCACAACACCCTCAACCTGATCTCTCCGTCGGTCTATTACGCCGCGGTCAAAAGCGGGGTGCCGGTCATTCAGACCATCCACAATTTCCGCTTTGTATGTCCTTCCGCCGTACTGTACCGCGACGGGCATCTCTGCGAGGACTGCGTCCGGATGGGGCTTGGCCGCGCGGTCCGGCACGGGTGCTACCGGAATTCCCGCGCACAGACACTGATTCTTGTCATCAGCGCGCTGCTTCACCGCGCCACCGGTATTCTCGGAAAAATCAACTACATCTGCCTGACGGAATTCAACAGGGACAGACTGCTGACCGTTAACCGGAAAAAGCAGGTCATTGACCCTTCCAGAGTGTGGGTCAAGCCGAATTTTTCTTTCTTTGAACAAGGCGGCGCGCTGCCGTCCGAAGACAGCGCGACCCAACCCTATTTCATCTATGTCGGAAGACTTGATGAGCTGAAGGGCATCCGGACGCTCTTTGAAGCGTGGCGGCTCATGGGCGCGGATGCGCCGCGCCTGGTGGTCTGCGGGAAAGGCCCGCTGGAGGAATGGTGCGGGCAACAGGCACGTAGTCTGAATATCGAAATGAAGGGATTCGTGGAGCATTCCGAAGCCAGACGGCTGATCGCGCAGAGCGATGCCCTTCTTCTTCCTACGCTCTGGTACGAAGGCTTTCCCATGACCATCGCGGAGGCTTTTTCGGTGGGAACGCCCGTGATATGCACGGATCTCGGCAATGCCGGAAGCATTGTCCGGGAGGGGGAGACCGGCTGGAAATTCCCCGTCGGTGACGCCCAGGGACTTGCCGACACGGTGCGTAAATGCGGCGGGGCACGCGGCCTTCTCCGGCAAACGGTCAGACGGGAATACGAACGAAAATACGCACCGGAAGCAAATTACCGCATTCTGGAGGAAATATACACGGAGGTGTGCCATGCGGATCGGTCTGCTGGTTCTCAGCATAGGTGATTTCGGAAAAAAGGGCTTTTACAATTTACAGGAGGTCGGATTGGCGCGGGAGCTTGACCCCTTGTACGACGAAGTACTTATCTGCCGCCTGGTCGGCAGGCATGACAGCGAAGTCCGTGAACCGCTCGACGGCTGCCGGAATACCACCCTGCGTCTGCTTCCCGCCCACGCCGTCGGAAGCAACGGCATTCCGCCGCTGAAGGAGCTTGACGCTTCGATTGACGCGCTGGTATGCTTCTCCGACACGCAGCTTTTCTTTCCGTCGGTCTACCGCTGGTGCCAAAAACACCGCATACGACTCATTCCGTATATAGGCGTCAGCAGAAGCCACAGCAGCCATCCGGTCAAACAAAAAGTAATGGATTGGCTCTTCTCACGCAATCTCCGTTTGTATAAAAAACTCACCTGTCTGGCAAAAACGCCCGGCGTCAGGGACGAACTGGCCGCCGACGGCGTTTCAGACGTTATTACCGCTCCGGTCGGACTGGATATGACCCGTCTGAAGCCGGACGCCGACAGCGTATCGCCCGATTCGCTGAAAAGCAGGTACGGATTTGCTTCCGGAGAGAAGGTGATTCTCTTCATTGGCCGTATGACCGCCGAAAAACAGCCCCTCCGGATGATTGAGATTTTCAGGGAGGTGCTGCGGCGCGATTCCTCCTTCCGGCTTCTGATGGTGGGGGACGGCGAGCTTTCGGATGACGTTGACAAGTGCATCGGACAACACGGTTTATCCGAGAGCGTCACCAGACTGCCCAGAATTCCCAACAGCGAAATCTGGGAACTGTACCGATTATCTGATTGCTTTGTCAACCTCAACCGACAGGAAATCTACGGCATGGTTCTGCTGGAGGCCATGTATTACGGCTGCAAGGTCATCGCATGGCACGCGCCGGGGCCGGATTTTATCATCCGGGACAACGTGACCGGCTATCTCGTGGGCAGCAATGAGCAGGCATACGAACACATTCTCGACAGCGTTTCCCTGTCACAGCGGGCGAAGGCCGCCGTTATCTCGGATTTTTCATGGAAGAAGACGGCCGGGCTCATCAGAGACTTGACAGAATAAAGGAGTGGCACTCATGCAGATTCACGTTATCTTTACCTGTCACAACCGGGCGGAAAAAACCAAAAACTGCATCGTCAGGCTGATAGAAGGCAATCCGTCGCTGGATTTCCGCTTTACCGTAGTCAACGACGGCAGCACCGACGGCACCGCCCAGGCGCTGGCAGAGCTTAACGGAAAATATCATTGTATCACCGAGATCAAGGGCGACGGCAGTCTGTTCTATTCCAAAGGAATGCGCAAGGGAATGGACAGCCTCAACGCCTCCGGAGAACACCCCGACTATGTGCTGCTTGTCAACGACGACGTTGACTTTGATGATCATGCCATCGAAAAGATGATCGAAGAAAGCCTCTGCAAGAAAAACGCCATTATCTGCGGGGCAACCCACGACGATGAAGGCAGGTTGAGCTACGGCGGGGCAAAATACAAGGACGGCAC
>CADCON010000097.1 GCA_902803035.1 uncultured Ruminococcus sp. | reverse complement strand
TTGCAGCTTCGTTCCCGAAAAATAGGGATCGAGCACCAGCCCTGTGCGCTCCTGGAAGAAGTCCGCCCGTCCCTCTGCTGCCATCTCCGCGCAGGCATCCGCTGTGCGGCGGCACTGCCAGACAATGGCGTTGTAAATGGGCTTGCCCGTCGCCTTTTCCCAGACAATCGTGGTTTCGCGCTGGTTGGTGATGCCGATGCCGGCGATTTCCTCCGGATTGATGCCGCTCTTGGCAATGCATTCGATCATCGAGGCGTACTGGGTGGCGTAAATCTCCATCGCGTCGTGCTCCACCCAGCCGGGATGCGGATAGATCTGGGTGAATTCCTGCTGTGCGGTGATGACCTTGTTCATTTCTTTGTCAAAGAGAATGGTTCTCGCGCTGGTGGTTCCTTCATCCAGGGCGAGCAAGTATTTTTTGTCCATTTGATCGTTACCTCCGTTTTTTTAATTATTGTAGCATTATTATTGTAGCACACATCCGCCGGATAATCAATAATTTATATAAATTTTTCTAATTATAAAATAATTTATGTATAAATTATCAGCGAGTGATTGACATTCATTCGCATAAATAGTATAATGATAGAAAAAATCAAAAGTGAGGATTCCCTATGAAATACGCGGTTATTGCCATTATTTTTCTTCTCACCCTTTCACTGCTGTGGCTGATTCTGGCTCTGTGGCTGGCGTCATTTGTCATGACCGGCGACAGACAGACGCTCGGACAGGCGATGAAATGGCAGTCCGAGCGGTACGACACCTCCTTTTATGACGAGCTTGACCACAACGACTACACGGTGAAAAGCTACGACGGCTACGAGCTTCACGCGCGCTTCCTTCGCTGTCCGGAGCATTCCGGAAAGTATGTCATCATATCCCACGGCTACACCGACAACCGCATCGGTTCGCTGAAATACGCCAAACTATACATCGCTCTCGGCTATAGCTGCATCATTTACGACCTGCGGGGACACGGGCTGAACCAGCCGACCTTCACCACCTACGGCATACGCGAGGGAAAGGATATCGCGGAGCTTGTCAAGGATACCCGCGCGCGTTACAACGACATTCAATTGCTCGGTCTGCACGGCGAATCGCTGGGCGCGGCTTCGACCGTTACTTCTCTGCAATACAAGCCGGAGGTGGATTTCGTGGTGGCCGACTGCGGCTTCTCCGATATCGACAACGTGCTGCGCGAGGGGTATAAAAATGCCGGCGCGCCGACCTTCCTGATCGACGTGGCCGATTTCGGAGCAAAAATCCGCTATCACTATTCCTTGAAAAAAATGCGCCCCATCGACAGTCTGGAGGATAACGAGCTGCCGATACTGTTCATCCACGGCGCGGACGACACCTTTATTCTTCCTAAAAATTCAGAGGACATGGCGGCGCGCACCAAAGGATACAGCGAGTTTCACATCATCCAAGGCGCGGGACACGCGGAATCCATCCTCAACCAGCCGGAGGAATACGAGAGAATTGTCAGGGCCTTTCTGAATCGGGATTGATCGACCAACGAAAATACCATTGACACGCAAAAAAAAAAACACGCCTGTTCATTCTGATTCGTCAGAATTGACAGGCGTGTCTGACTGTCCGACAATTTACAATTCAGCCGCGTCATCCAGAAGCTGTCTGACCCATGTGGCTGAAACGGTATTGACAGGCAGTCCTTCCCGGACCACGGCATATTCCCTCTCGGAATACGGATAGAGCTTAATAGTTTCACTGTCGCGCTTGAAATTCTCAAAAAACGACAGCGTGATTGTCGCCGCGGGCTTTCCGGCCGGCTTTTTGACATTCCAGCGAAGAATCGCGCTGGCGTTGAGCTGCTTGATCAGCTTGGTGTAGGCGGCATACGGAACCTCCCTGCCGTTCTTTGTGACGGAATAGGTGTAGATCACATCCTTCTCGGCGACGGCGTTCTTATTATTCTTTCGCGTCACCGCAACGTCGCATTTCACGTTCTGTCCGCTGATTTTAACGCCGCTGAGACCTTCCAGTGTCGCCGACACAGCGTTGATGCTGTACAGTATTTCCGGACGCAGTTCATGAAGAATGGAAAGGGAATTGACGTTCAGCTCATAGATGATGTCATGCCCTTTCAGAATGACGTACATCTTCTCTCTGCCCGGTTTGCTGCAATACATCACGCAGTTTTTGCCGTTGCGCTTGAAGGAAACCGTCAGATAAGGCTTGGCAAGTCCGTATTCCTTCAGTTGCTTTGCGGAGGGCTTCAGCACGGCGACGTCCTCCGCCATCAGGTATTGCAGTTCTGCGACCAGCATGGACGCGGACGAAGCCTTCACCGGCCAGTGAACCGGTGATATCACGACATAGGAATAGCCGTAAAAGGGGCTGCTCATATCGGCGGTCGTATTGACCTTCATCTTGTATTCACCGTCAAATTGTTCGCCGCTCAGTGTGATATCCCCTATCCTGATCTTGCTTTTTTGTCTGCCGTCCTTTTCGGTGTCATAGTCGCTGAAAATATCGTCGCTCAGAAAATAGCTGTTTCCCATAAAGAACGCGTTATCCAATGAGCAGACATAAATATGGCTGTCGCCGCTGACAGAGAGGTAGTAGACGTCATTCTCATATCCGGGCGTTTTCTTCCCCGCGCGGAAGGAATATTTCGTACCGTCCTTGAGAACGCCGCTTACCCTGAGAGAGGGCTTGTCAAATCCGTAATCCCCCGGATGGTAATTCTCATCCTTGGTGCTTCCGGCAATGTCCTTGTAAATCAACTGTACGGAGCCGAACCAGACTGTTTCCATGAAGCTTTCATTGACGGAATATCCTTCCAGCTCCCGGAATGCCACTTCTCCCTTATTCTTGTCGATATAGGCGGTGTATTCCGCCTGCGAATTGATGAAGGTGATTGTCTTGAGATTGTCGGCGGAAAAATCCAGCAGCACGCCCGATTGTCTTCCCTCTTCATGGTCGCTCTCCGTCACACTGTGGTCATGAACGTCCGTATCCGGCGTTTCTTCTCCCGAAAGCACCCAGAAAAGCGCGCCGACAGCGGCCGTTGCCAGCAGGAGCAGCAGGAGATGGCGTATCTTTTTACTCACAGCCTGCGCCTCCTGAAATATACGACCAGTCCGCAGGCAAGGGCAATAAGCGGCAGGACGTATCCGAATATCACGCTGATGACCGACAGCGTATTCATATCCACCGAGAAATCCACGGCGTAAAGCGATTTTGGCTCTATGTCGATATTTCCGGTGTCAATTCCGCTGCGGCGGTTGAAGACTGTCAGCAGCAGACTGAGATTGCCGTAAATGTCAGTGGTCATCAGTTCGGGGGCATACAGGCTGTCGGGAGCGACAATGATATCCGTGCGGAGCTTGCTGCCGTCCATGGTATCGCGGAAGGTGGTGGCGCAGGCCATGACCGTGCGGGTATCCTTGTCCGCTTCGGTATATTTTGCGCGATCGAATTTCTTCGCGCTGCTGCACACAAATCCCTCAGGGGTAGAGGTCAGAACGGACGTCACATTGGTAGAGCCTTTGTCGGTAAAGAGAATGTCCAGCGAGGGCGCATTGATCACCGCCGGATAATTCAATCTGTCGATGAGATCCAGCGTGTATTCCGTTTCATTCATCTGGGCAGTGAACGCGCTCATCTGCTTTGAGATGGTATTGTGAGAATCGCCTTCATAGACAATATCCTGCGTCAGTGAAATGCCGTATTCCGAAAGGAGCGAATTCAGATGGGGCAATTCCGGCATGAGCGACGTGGAAAACAGCACAAGCGTGCGGTTGCTTTTGCGGCTGCTGAGGTATTCGTCAAGACGCGCGGTCTGCGCGCTGCTGAGATCATTTGTAGGCGCGGCGAGCAAGACAATGTCGGCATCGTCCGGCAGATTCTCCTTCCGGATGTCAACATGGCGGATCTCATAGCCGTTCAGTTCCAGTATCGAGATGAATTCCGAGCTGTTGCCGTCCACATTCAGACCCTCCACAAACGCGACGACAGGCGTTTTATCCAGCGTCACCGTTTTGATGAGGGAAGTCATATACGTTTCTGTGTACGACTGCGCGAGGGAGGTGTTTTGCGTTGTGCTGTCAAAGGCGGAATATTCCGATGAAAGGGAGGGAAGCATCTCAAAAAAGGACGTAACCCTCGTGCGTCTGGCCGATTTGATTACAATATAATAATAATCCAGCACATCGCTGTATTCGGGGAATTGGAGAATATACGCCGGCGTTTTGCTGAGGTCAACGTAATTGATGGAAATATGGCTGTTGAGCTGAGGATACCGTTTGATGATTTCGTGGGCAATGGGAATCTGTCCATAGGTATCCGTCGTGAGCGCGCCGGCTGTGGTACACTGGGCTTCTGTGGCAAGAATATCAATTTCCACCCGCTCATTGATGCCGCGTACGAGCTTTTCCGTTTCAGCGGTCAATGTGTACCGCTTGTCGTCGGTCATGTCAATGCTCATGAAGGAATACCTGTCCTTCATTCTGAGTACAGCGAGATTCAGCAGCACGATAAACACAAAGAAGACAACCGTCATCACCGTTGCCATCGTCCCGTGACGGAAACGGGTGCTGGTGCGCATGAGGTGGAAGACATTCTTTATCTTTGAGCCGACGCCCGCCGAATCGGCGCGTTTCTTGGTTTCCGTCCTTCCGGAGGGCTTGCCGGATTGGTTCTGACTGGTGTTTTTCCTATTCAAATCATCCGCCTCCGTTCTCAGCTCCAGCGGCGTTTTTCCAGGACCCTGACGGTCAGGAATATGAATGACGCCGCGACGCTGATAAAGAAAATAATGCTCGACAGATCGAGAATGCCGTTGGTAAAGGGCTTGTATCGCCCCACAAATGAAATCTGATTCACAAGGGCGATAATCCATTCGCTGCTTGTCACGAGCGGTATCACGTCAAGAATAATAAAAATAGTCGCAATCGAGAACGATCCCATTCCCGCGACAAACTGGCTTTCGGTCATGGAGGAAATGAACATTCCGATACCGATAAACGCCGCGCCGAAAAGAATCGCGCCCAGTATATTGCCGGTAATGAGAGGCCATGAGGGCGAGGTGAAGAAGCTGAACACGATCGCGTAAACCAGCGTGAAGAGGGTGCATCCGGTGTAGATCGTAAGGGCGGAAAAGAATTTTCCCAGCACAAGCGGCGTGATATTGACCGGAGAGGTGAGAAGAATCTGGTCGGTCTTGTACTTGCGTTCCTCGCTGAACAGCCGCATGGTCAGCAGCGGCAGCATGAGCAGCACGATATTCAGCATTCCGTAATAGATCTGCGGGAATTCCGACGACTGTCCGACAGACAGTACGGAATTGAAATACATCCCGCTGAAAAACAGGTATATCCCGCAGAAGAGATACCCTATCGGAGAGCGGAAGCACGCGCTCAGCTCTCTTTTGTAAATTGCTTTCATTTTTTGTGATTCTCCTTCTGGTCAGAATTCATGTTTCGTCAGCCTTTCAGCTGCCCGTGTATGAGCGCATTATTTTTTGTCAACCAGCGACATGAAGATATCTTCAAGAGAATACTCTCTCTGCTTCATTTCGACGATCGGAATTTTCCGGGAAGCGAACGCAAAAAAGATATCCCGCCGCGCGCTTTCCGACGCAGAAAGACTGACGCTGAATTCCGCCGTGCCATCATGTTCCGACAACAGGGTGCTGCGTTTGACGGTCTTGATGGAACTCAGCAGGCTCTGGATCTCCTTGGACGCGCCGATCGCCCTGATAAGGAGCGAATGGCCGTCGGTGAGCCGGTCGCTCAGGCTGTCCGCCGTGCTGTCGGCGACCAGCTTTCCGTTATTCAGCACAATAATTCTGTCGCAGACTGCCTGCACCTCGCTGAGAATATGAGAGGAAAAAATAACGGTGTGCTTCTCTCCCAGCTTACGGATGAGGGAACGCACCTCGATGATCTGCTTCGGATCCAGACCTACGGTCGGTTCGTCGAGAATCAGTACGGGAGGATTGCCGACAAGCGTCTGGGCAATTCCAACACGCTGACGATATCCCTTTGAAAGATTCCTGATCAGCCGCCGCCGGACGGAGCTGATGCCGGTCAGCTCGCAGATTTCATTGAAATGTCCTTCCCTGTTCTGAGCCGCCTTTTTCAGCTCGTAGATGAAACCGAGGTATTCATCGACCGTCATATCGGGATAAAGCGGCGGTACCTCCGGCAGATAGCCTATCCGCTTCTTGGCTTCGGTGGGCTGTTCGAGTATGTCGAAGCCGTCAATCGTCACCGTGCCCGATGTGGAGGAAAGATAACCGGTAATGATATTCATCGCCGTGGTCTTCCCCGCGCCGTTGGGTCCCAGAAAGCCCGCAATCTGACCCTTTCCGACCGAGAAGCTGACATTGTCGAGCGCCACTGTCGCGCCGTATTTTTTCGTGAGATGGGATACCTTAATCATCACATGACCGTCCTTGTCATTAATTGTTGCGCTGAAAATCTTATATTTCAGCTTATCACCCGGGAATGAGAAAAATGTGTACGCATTATAAATATATCATTAAATATGAACGCGTTCAATCTTGCTCCGGGTCACTGAGATCGAATGCCGGGACATATTCCTCCACGGCGGAGGACAGCTCCTGTTGGAAGCCCACCATGCCGAGATTGTCAGCGACATCGAGAACCTTCGCGTATTCCGAGTCTGTCAGCCGCCGTCCCAGCTCCGGGAAGGCGGAAATATTTCCCGCCGGCGTAAATTGGCTCATAATGCTCACCAGAGTGCCCCGGGGAAGCGCGGCGGCTATTTTCCGCAGCGCAGCGACAGAATTCCTGATGTTGCGGGGCAGCACCAGATGACGGACGATCACGCCGCGCTTCATAACGCCGTTTTCAATGACATTTTCCCCCGCGGCTTCGCACATGAATTGTATCGCCTCCATTGCCGTCCTGGGATAATCCGGCGCGTGGGCGTATTTTGCCGCCACGTCCGGAAGCGCGAATTTATAATCCGGCAGCCAGACGTCGACGTATTCAGAAAGCATCCGCAGCGTTTCGATCCGCTCATACCCGCCGCTGTTCCAGACAACCGGGACGGACGGGCGGTATATCCGCAACGCTTCGGCAATCGCTTCCGCGTAGTGCGTTCCTGTGACAAAGCTGATATTATGCGCCCCCTGCGCTTCCAGCTCGCGCATAAGGCGGGTCAGTCCTTCCGGCGTGAACGCTTTTCCTTTCAATCCCGAGGAAATCGGGTAATTCTGACAGAAAACACAGCCTAGGCCGCACCCTGAAAAGAAAATCGTTCCCGAACCCGCGTCGCCGCTGATCACCGGCTCTTCCCAATGGTGCAGCGCGGCACGGGAAATAACCGGAAGCGTCCCGCATCCGCAGAAGCCATCGCCCCGCAGCCTGCCCCTCGACGCGCCGCACATTCTCGGACATAAATTGCATTTTTCCAAATGGCTTTCCTCCGTATTGACAAAATCGGCAGGCTGCGGCATCAGATGCCGTATCCCGCCGAAAATATACCGTTATCCGCGAAAGGTCATTCGCCGCTGCCTTCCGGCTGCGCTGTTTCCTGAACCGTATTTTCCGTCTGTTCTTCCGACTCGGTTTCCTCTTCGTCCTTGATCTCATGAAACAGCTTTTTATGCTCCAGACCGTCATATGTAATCTTGAGGGTGTGGGAAATGTTGAATTGCCTGCCGCAAAGCGCGCAGCAGTATCTGGCGTAGTGCTTCTTATTCCTGTAGGTGAATCGGGAAAGACGTTTCATAAAAGTGCCGCAGACAGGGCATTCGGCCATGAAATCCGAAAATATGACCTGCTCGTCGTAAATGTCCTGAAGATTGTAGGATTTGAAATTCATTCTCTCATAGAAAATCCGGTCCGCCTTCTTCGCAAATTCCGCGTAAAGCGCGGGGGTAAACATCCTGGCAAGGCATTTTGCGGTCAGCCTGCTGTCATTGATGGCTCTGTGAAGCTGCTCCTCCCCTATTTCCACCCCGATCAGCTCGGCAAATGCGGAAAGCCCTATCTGCTTGGCAAGCGAAATATCCGCCGCCTTCTGACAGAGAAGCTGCGCGTCGCAGTAGTGCTTGATAACGTATATTTCGTCCAGCAGATTGTAACGCTTGAGATTTTCATACAGAACGGTGATATCAGAATTTCCCCAGGACAGCATACAGTTGTCTTCCTCTTTGCCGATCCATGCCTTGAGCTTTCTGAATACCGTAATAAATCCGTCGGCGTTTTTCAGATCGTCATTCGTGATGTGCGTCAGCTCTTTGATTCTTCCGCGCAGCTTTCTGGTTTGCTTCGGCGCGACAAATGCCTGGAATTCGCCTGTAACGGTCATGGCGTCGTCCAGCGCAACCGCCCCGATCTCAATGATTTCATTGAAGAATCCTTCCTGTGTAGACGCCCCGTTCCATTCGAGGTCAATAATAATATACTTCATCGGGCTTGATTATATGCCAGTTTCCATCTCAAAGACAAAGGCAATCCTTTCTGTAGATTGATTATTCGTTTATTTTACTATTTTACAATATTATTTCATCAAAATCAAGCCAATTATCAGATTTTTACCCTATATAGATCAGCCGCGTTGCGGGCGGTGATTTCCAGCAGCTCTTCCGCCGCAATCCCGCGCAAACCGGCGATGAATTCAGCCACATATTTTATCATCCACGATTCGCTGCGACGGTATTTATCCGGTCCGCTGCGGTAAGGAGCGGGAATCAGGTAGGGCGCGTCAGTTTCCAGCACCAGTCTGTCAAGCGGTACATAGCGCGCCACTTCGACAGGCTTGACCGCGTTGGGAGTGGTGATAGAGCCGCCTAAGCCGATATACAATCCGAGCTGCAAAGCTTCACGGGCGGATTCCACACTTCCGGAAAAGCAGTGCATCACACCCTCCGGTCTGTATCTGCGGAGAATGCCGTACATATCGCCGTGCGCCTCGCGGTCGTGAATAATCATGGGCATTCCTGTCTCTTTGGCCATCTGAAGCTGTGTTTCAAACACCTGAATCTGCTTTCCCCTGTTGTCCTGTCTGCGGTAATAATCCAGTCCCGCTTCGCCAAGGGCGACAACCTTCTTATGCTCCAGCATTTTCCTGAGTTTCGCCGGGTAACTGTCGCTCCAGGTGTCGGCATAATTCGGATGAATGCCTACAGCGGCGTAAATGAAATCGTATTCCTCCGCCAGATCCAAGCATTTCAGCGCGCTCCCGAGATTTTCAGAGGGACAGACAATCGCGCGGACGTCCTGTTCCCTGTGCAGTCTTGTGAGAAGCTCGTCACGGTCGGCATTGAAGGCTTTAGAATAATAATGGGCATGGCTGTCAAAAATCATAGAATATTCCCCTCTCTCATAACTCCATTCTGAAATGACAACAGGCACCGGCCGTCAGATAGCGGTACGGTGCCTGTACAATGTGTGAATTATCTCTTATCGCCGTAGAAGAAAAGGGCAAGAACGCCCGGACCGGCGTGCGCGCCTATGACAGGTCCGATATTGCCGATGATGACCTTCCTGACACCCTTGACGCGCTTTTTTACCTCGGATTCAAGGTATTCGGCGTCGCTGCGGCATCCGCCCTGGCAGATCATGACCGTGTCGTACTGGTTGTTGTAGGTTTCGACCATCCTGTCAACCATCGCGTTGATGGATGCCTTGCGTCCGCGCACCTTGGAAACATTGATCAGATGTCCTTCATCGTCGACGTGAAGCACCGGCTTGATATTGAGCGCGGAGCCGACGAGTGCCGTCGCGGCTGAAACCCTGCCGCCCCTCTTGAGATGATGCAGGTCATCCACCGTAAACCAGTGGACAAGATGAAGACGGTTATCCTCGACCCACTTGGCAAGCTCCTCCAGTCCCATGCCTTCCTTCTTATGCTGCGCCGCGAAATAGACCAGCAGACCCTCGCCCATGGAAGCGGCCAACGTATCGACCGAAATGATCTTTCTGTCGGGAAATTGGGTTTTAAGCTCCTCGATGGCGATCAGGGAATTATTGTATGTTCCGCTGAGTCCCGAAGAAAACGCCAGATAAAGAATATCCTGTCCCTTGCTGAGGTATTCGCTGAAATATTCGCAGAAGTCGCTCACATTGATCTGCGAGGTCTTGGGCATTTTGCCCGCACGCATAATATCGTAGAATTCATCGGACTTCATCTCACGCTCATCAGGAAAATTCCTGTAAGTCAGACCGTCCAGCTCAAACTGCATAGGCCATACTCTGACGTCGATTTCGTCGGCAATCTTCTGAGAAATATCTGTTGTGGAATCGGTCAGAATGATATAGTCATTGTTTTTCATCAAATTCACCTTCATTTTATTCACTGCGGCTGATGCACAATGATGGATTAAAAGCCGGACAATACAAGCTTTCGCATTCATTATATCACAAAATCATAATTGTGTAAAGCGAAATGAAAAAAAAGATTGAGCGCTCAACTGACAAAGAATTTTCAACACATTTGTCTATAATCGAAAAAAACAGCCCTTACCATTGGCAGCTTTGCGCGCATTTTCTCACGTATTGCTTCAATTGATCCGGAATCAGATTCACTTCATCAAAGTAATCAGCGTAAACATTCGGACAATCCCTGTACTTGGCGTACGCGGGCGTGGAGGTATAATACGCCAGCAGACGCGGCAGTTCCTCTCCCCTTTGCAGCCGCTTCCGCACGGCAAGGCACAGGGCGAAATTGATTTCATCAATACTGCCCACGCATTCAAATGGCTTGGATTCGTGCAGCCCGATCAGTTGTTCAAAATACCCCTTCATTTTTTCGCTGGAGGAATTGAGAAGATTGACGCGGAAAATATCCTTGATTTGCTCATCCGTGAGAAACGGCGAAAGAATCATTACCACAAAAAGACACTTGGAGCAGTCCAGACACCATGTGTCGAATTTCGTTCCCGCATTGCCGGCATTGCAGCTGCGGAACACCTGATGGTATTCCTTCAGACCGGCAAAAATGGCGGCAATCTGCAGCTCTGAAAGCGGACGCAGCAGGCTGAAATACTTCACTCCGCAAGGAATGTACCGGTCAAGGTAACCGGCAAAATCCTTCTCGAATTCAAAGCTCTTGGAATACTGGTGATTGACGTCGCTCCCCGCGACGGAAGCCTCGTTCGCGCTTGATTCATTGGAGAGAACGACGTATTGCCTGCCGCAGAGATAGGCGGCCATGGACGCGGCGAACGCGATCAGGGCGGACAGCGGGGTGTGCCCGTTCAGGAAGCCCTTCCTGTTCAGCTCCACAATGACCGGGTCAAGGTATCTTCTCGGGCGGTAAATGGAGCCGGGACGGTATCCCGCAAGCAGCGCGGTGGCGAACGCGGAATTCCTGTGGTTCATCATGAAGCACATATTCTCCCCGGTGTCGCCGCTTGTGGAAAGCACGTGGAGCGAAACGATGGAATCCTTTCCTCCTCCGACAGGAATCATGCAGCCGCTGAGCTTTCCCGCCGCGGGAAACGCTCTCTTTGCTTCCGCTCCGGGCGTTTCTATACGCATGAACCGCTGCATATCGGTGTCAATTCCGTTGGTGTAGAAGAATTCGCCCAGACCGTGATAATACAGCTTTTTCCACCACGCGATCTGATCGTCGCTGAGATAGCCGCATTCCACCCGCACCAACGGAGGACACGCCGCCTTCCAATAGCTGATAAGCTCTACCATGCCGATGGAAAAGACAAATTCCTGAAAGAAGGGGTCGCCGATGACGATTCCGTCCTTCGGCAGCTTCCAGCAGGGATGAAATTCCGTAAGCCCCACCGTTTCAAAATTGTAAACCACCTTGAAGCAATCGTCCTGCTCGGTTATATCATATCCGTGATAAATAAACTCTTGATAAATGCTGATAAGCTCATTGTAATCCAAATCAAACGCTCCTTTTCTATGGCAACGCCGCACATCCGGATGGTACGGTGTTCCCCTGTGTTATTTATTTCATTATATACTTATCCGACAATGATTTCAACTGATAATTGACGAATTCTTTCCTCACCTGTTAAAAACGCGGGAACAAAATGTTTAAAAATATGTCACTAATAGCTATTGCATTAACAAGGATTATACGCTACAATATATAGGTATAATTGTCAACCAACATACAATAAAGAGGTGCTTTTTCTGTCACGTGAAATATATCTTGACAACAGCGCGACCACTCGCCCCTGCCGGCAGGCAGTCGAAGCGGCGAACGTGATGATGCTCGAATGCTGGGGCAATCCCAGCTCCACGCACGCCAAAGGCAGTCAGGCCGCGCAGAAGCTGAAGGAAGCCCGCCGGATCATTGCGTCGACATTATCCGCCGCTCCTGAGGAAATATTCTTTACTTCCGGAGGAACCGAGGCCAACAACATCGCTGTTTTTGGTGGGGCGGCAAAAAACCGACGTGCCGGCAGACGCATTGTCACCTCCGCCATTGAGCATTCCTCCGTAATGGACAGTGTCGCAGAGCTGGAAAAGCAGGGCTTTGAGGTCATTCGACTGACGCCGGACGCACAGGGACATATCGACCCCGCGGCCGTCGCCTCGGCAGTCAACGCCGACACGATTCTGGTCACCATGATGATGGTCAACAATGAAATCGGCAGCATTCTGCCGGTGGAAGCGGCGGTGAAAGCGGCAAGGAGGAACGCGCCGAAAGCGATTGTCCATTGTGACTGCGTTCAGGCGTTCGGCAAGCTGCCGATCAGCGTCAGACGTCTGGGAGCGGACATGGTCACGGTTTCCGCGCATAAAATCGCGTCCCCAAAAGGCGTCGGCGCGCTTTACAAGCGCAAGGGGCTGACCGTCCCCCCTCTCACGCACGGCGGACACCAGGAGGATTCTTTCCGCCCCGGCACCGAAGCGGCTCCGCTCATCGCGGCGTTCGGCGCGGCCGCCGCGATCGCCTGTGACAGGGCCGGTCTGAACGCGCGCTATCAGGCGGTTGCATCGCTCAGGGATTACACCGTCCGGAAATTGCGGGAGATTGACGGCATTGTGATCAACAGTCCGGAGGACGCGCTTCCCTACATTGTCAATTTCAGCACCTGCCGCGTGAAAGCGGAAACCATGCTGAATTTCCTTTCGGAGCGAGGCATTTATGTCTCCGGCGGCTCCGCCTGCGCCAAGGGAGAGCCGAGCCACGTCATCAGGGCGTTAAACCTTCCCCGCAACGCGGCCGACAGCGCGATCCGCGTCAGCTTCTGCGGCGACAATACCTTCGCGGATATCGACGCGCTGACAGCGGCGGTCAGGGAGGGGACAGACACACTGGCTCATTTCGCCTGAAGGAGGTAAAGCATGATGTTTGACAATATCGATATAAATGAATTCTGGAACGACAATGAATACGCTATGAAAGAATACGTTTCCGATCCGCCGTCGGACGAACTGATAAGCGAAGTCGAGCGGGAGCTTGGATATAAGCTGCCGGCGTCATATATCCGATTTATGAAGATGCACAACGGCGGCATTCCCAGAAAGGCGTACTGCCAGCCGGTTGACGGTTCGTTTCCTGTTGCCGTTGAAGGCTTTTATGGCATCGGAAGGGAAAAAGCCAACACCCTGTGCGGAGAAATGGGAACGGCGTTCTGGCTGGAGGAATGGGAATATCCGGCTATCGGCGTGGTCATCTGCGATACGATTTCCGCTGGACATGATATGATTTTCCTCGACTACACGCAATGCGGCAGGGACGGCGAGCCTTGCGTGGTGGATGTGGATCAGGAAGCCGATTACAGAATCGTCCGTCTCGCGGATACTTTTGAGGCATTCATCGGTAAGCTCAGCTCGGCGGAAGAACTGGGTCTGGATCAGTTATTTTAGAATGGGAGGCTATTCATTGAAAGAAATCATTCTGATAAAAAACGGCGAGCTGGCACTCAAAGGACTCAACAGAAGAAGCTTTGAGGAAACGCTTGCCAGAAATATCCAACGCGCCGCCGCCCCGTACGGCGGTGTGAAGGTATGGCGTTCACAGTCGACCATGTTTGTCACCCCCCTTGAGGGAACCGACATCGAGGACGCGGTGGAAGCCATTTCAAAGGTATTCGGCATTGCCGCGCTCAGTCGTGCCGCGGAGGTGCCGAAGTCGATGGAAGCGATTCTTCCGGCGGTATGCGAATACCTGAACGACGAACTGAACGACGCAAAGACATTCAAGGTGAACGCCAAACGCGCGGACAAGAAATTCCCGCTGAAAAGCCCTGAAATCTGCGCCGAAACAGGCGAATACATCCTGGAGCGGTTTCCGCACCTGAGCGTAGACGTGCATGATCCGGATCTGGTAGTTACAGTGGAAATACGCGACACATCCGCCTATATCCACCGGCAGCCCATCAGGGGCGCGGGAGGTCTTCCCGTCGGCACCGGCGGCAGGGCCTGCGTGATGATTTCGGGAGGTATCGATTCGCCTGTCGCCTCGTGGATGATGGCCAAGCGCGGACTGGAGCTTTCGGCGGTCAATTTCGCTTCTCCCCCCTACACCAGCCTGAGAGCCGAGGAAAAGGTCGTCGATCTTCTCGGCAAGGTGTCGGAATGGGCCGGAGAGATCAGGCTTCACATCGTTCCCTTCACGGAAATTCAGGAGGCAATCCGGGATTACTGCCCAGAGGATATGCTGACCGTCATCATGCGCCGGTATATGATCAAAATCGCGCAGATCATCGCCCGCAAGGACGGCGCGCTTGCGCTGGTCAGCGGCGAGAGCGTCGGACAGGTGGCCAGTCAGACCCTCCGCGCGCTGGAATGCACCGACGCGGCAGCCGATATGCCCATTCTCCGCCCGGTCATCGGAATGGACAAGGAGGAAATCGTGACCATCGCCAGAAAGATCGGTACATTTGACATTTCCATTCTTCCCTTCGAGGATTGCTGCACCGTCTTCACTCCCAAGCACCCCAAGACCAGACCGGTCCTGGCAAAAATCATAGAAGCGGAAAAGGCATTGGAAGCCGAAGAAATCAACATTGAAGCAATGATTGAGAAAGCGGTTAAAGACACAAGGCTGACGGTCATTACGACAGAAAAATAAAGGAGATTCCGGCATGACGCAATTTGAATTATCTGCGGCTCTGGTAGCGGCATTATCGGTAAGGGGCATGAAGATTGCCTCTGTGGAATCCTGCACGGCGGGACTGATTTCCAAGATCATCACTGACGCGCCGGGGGCTTCGGACGTGTTCGATCTCGGCATCACCACCTATTCCAATGAAATGAAAACAAGAATGGTCGGCGTCCCCGAAGCAATTCTGGCGGCGCACGGTGCCGTTTCCCCCGAAACCGCACGGGCTATGGCGGAAGGTATCCGCAGGGTGGCCGGTGCTGATATCGGCGTAGCCACCACAGGCGTCGCGGGTCCGGGCGGCGGCACACCGGAAAAACCGGTGGGGCTGGTCTATACCGCTATTTCCACAAAGAACGGCACAGAAGTGACACGGTTACTGATAGATGACCGTGGCGCGGACAGAAATTATATCAGGAATACAGCCGCTGAGACAGTTCTGAAAAATGTCTTGGAAATGCTTGAACGCTTATAAAGGACGGTGTGGAGCAATGGCAAAAAACAGCAGCGGATTATATACTTCGGAAAGCGTGGATACAGGCTCCAAAATGAAAAAAAGAAAAAGAAAGATAAAAATGGATCCTGTCAGCAGAGTGATACTGGTGATATCCATCATTGTCTTCCTCGGATCGGGAGGGTATCTTCTCTACAAGTACATCGGAGAACCTTATCTTGAGCAGCTTGAACTGGCGTCCTACAAGAAGGATTACAAGAGTGAGCAGCCTTCTCAGGCGGAGGACGGCGTCTGGAACAATGACCAGGAGGAAGAAAAGGAAGAGGAACGGCTGGCCGACGGAACGCTGGCTTCCTTCCAGGAAATACGGGAGCTGAATCAGGATGTGGTGGGCTGGATTACCGTTCCCGATACCCTGATTGACTATCCTGTTGTACAGTCCAAGGATAATTATTTCTATCTCAGGCACAATATCAACAAGGAATACAATAATTCCGGCTGTCCTTTTCTCGATTACAGAAACAACGTCAAGCCGGACAGCGGCGCGAGGAATTTGATTATCTATGGTCATCACAGGCGCAACGGCACCATGTTTGCACAGCTGAAAAAATACAATGACGTCGATTTTTACAAGGAAAATCCCGTCATACGCTTCGATACCATTTATGAGCGTTGCGAATGGATCATTTTCTCCAATTTCCGCGCGACAACCACATGGGCTTCCGGAACGCCCTTCAACTATATCAGAACGGATTTCAAGGACGATAATGACTTCCTTGATTTTGTGGAGGAATTGAGAAAGCGTTCGCTGATTACCACTCCGGTCGACGTCAGGGCGGACGATCAGATTCTGCTTCTTTCCACCTGTTCGTATGAGAAGTCAAACTGGCGCATGGTCATTGCGGCGCGCCGCGTCCGTGAAGATGAAAAGACCATCGACGTCAATTCCGCCGTCAAAGCCGCCCATCCTCTCATGCCATAAAGGTCGGTGAATCACGATGTCTGCAGGAATAATCTGGTACAAGACACAGCCTGACAGCAGGCGTTCGGGAGCGGTGAACGATCTCCTTTCCGACTACTGCGGCGCGATCAGGAGCCATGACGTCACCGTTCATCCGCAGCGGATTGCCGCATTGATCGGCAATATCTTTTCGCGGTGTGAAAATATCATCATCATTGGCGGTCTCGAATGTCAGAATAAAGATGAGAATATGGTGTATCTTCTTTCCCATGTGCTTGGTATTCCGCTGGAGGAAAAATACAGAAGCCGCTCACGTTACTGCTATAACAAGCTGAAAAGCATCCGGCTTCCTTCCCTGTGCGGCTCAGTGCTGTTTCCAGTCGCCCAGCACTGTCCGGAAGGCATCCTTCTGACTGCCGGCGAGCAGAATATTATTGTGCTTCCCTGCGATTACAGAGCACTGGTATCAGCGGCGGTTTCCATGAGGGAATTCTTCATTCCGGAGGTTGTCCGCCGCAGAAGGATGGTACGGAGAAAGGCGCCGGAGCCTGTACAGAAGGACTATGAAAAATTCCGAAGATGCCGGAAACAGGCGCCGGTAACGCGCGAGTACAACGAGATTCAGTTGATCGAAACCATGGAAAGGGCGTCCCTCAGAGCCGCAAGGAATTCTGATGACGGCAGTGCCTATGATTATATGTATGACGACCAGAACAGAGGAACCAAATAGTTGTTCCCGTAACGGTTCGTTGACGTCGGCGGAATCAATAATAAAGGAAACGAAAAATCGGCGGCTTCGCCCTTTGACTGCATATCCCTCATTGATTCGCCTTTCCGGTATGATAAGAACCGATAACAGGTATTTTTGACAAAGGGGTGATAAGGATGAATAAGAAGCAAAGCTTGTTGGTCAGGATCATAGCGATCATTCTGGCCGGAATGATCGTAGTGGGCATTCTGGCGAGCGTTCTTTACAGTATCTTCTGATTGTCTGGCTTTATAATTCACTTATTACAGATTTTTCCTTGTTTTTGGGATACGAATTTGTAAAATAATAATGAATAATTGGTGAACTTATTTGTCAGCACTGGAAAATCATCTTTTTTTTCAGTATAATGTCATCAAGTACTTCAGATGTTATGGCATCGAAGTGCTTAACGTAATCTTTGTGTTAATATATTTTTTTACAGGTGGTGCATTTTTTATGATGTTAAATCAAAGATTAAAACACTTCAGAACCTCTTCGGGACTGACTCAGCAGCAGGTGGCGGACGTCCTAGGACTTGACCGTTCCACTTATGCCTATTACGAGTCAGGCAAGACAACGCCCGATATCAAGTCCGTCAATAAGCTGCTGAAGATTTTCAATATCAGCTATTACGAGCTTATGGAAGAGCCTGATCCCACAACGCTGACTGTCAGCGATCCCGACGCCGAATCGGACAGAGAGGATGTGGACAAGATCCGCATTTATGACCTTTCCAAGATGGAAAAAAGACTGATCACTTATTTCAGAGTGCTTTCTCCCAATCAGCAGAAGGATCTCCTTGAATCCATCAGTCCTGATGCTTTCGAGGGTCGCAAAAAGCGCCGCAAGAGTTCTGAAAACTGACAATCGGAAGTTATTTTTCATTAGATATTGTTTTATTATTGTTTACGTTCCCACGAGTCAGAGTCTGCTGACGATTCCTGAAGTGTACGGGCGGCTAAAAGATTTTTGGACCGGATCAAGCCGGAACTGCGTGTCATACGCTGTGTGATTGACGTGGATTCCGGGTCGGACAGGCCTGGAAAAGATGCCAATCGTGTGCGGTGAGATTCGTCAGCAGGCTCTTTGAATTATGTCAATACCGCACCATTCGGGTGTGAGATGCTCACATAAAAAAGCGGATGGATCGTTATCTCCACCCGCTTTTTATATTGGAATCATTCTTCCGTCGGAAAACCCGCTGCTGTCAGGTATTGTTTCAGGCTTTTTGACGCCAGATTGACAATCATTCCGTTGAGAAATCCTGTCACCGTTCCCACAGCGGTCAGAAGTGGCAGAAGCATCAGCACTTCCGGGCTTGACGTGACAAACGCCGCGACAGCTACCTGCGCCGCCATATGAGCCGCACCGCCCGCGCTGCTGATACCGGCAGCCGAGAGGGAATTCATTCTCCGCAGTATCATCATTACCGCCAGACTGCCGATACCTCCGGCGATGGAATAGGCCAATCCGCCCACTCCGGAAAAAAGCAGCGAACAGAGCGTAACCTTTGTCAACATGATGAAGACAGCCATTCTGTCAGACCTGAGCAGGACAAGCGTGGCAAGCACCGCAATGTTCCCCAGCCCCAGCTTGATGCCTGCTACAGGCGGCACAACGGGAATCAGGTATTCCACATATCCGAGCAGTATCGCCAGCGAAGCGAGCAGCGCGGCAGAGGCGATCATTACGGTCTTCACCCGTCTTTTTTGCATTCTCTCTCCCCCTTCGTTCCGTTTCAATAGTATTCTAATTGATCAGAAAATAAATTGCAACATCCGAGGCGATTATTTTGAAAAAAAACCGGATTATTCTTTTGGCTGCATTGATTCTTTTCTCGTTTGCGGCGGTCGTTACCTTGTATCTTTCGGGCACTGACAAAAAACCGTTGCAGGACACAAGATTCCTGCTGGACACTATTTGCACTGTCACCATTTATGATGGAAGCGAAAACGCGCAGGAATACTTGGATGGTGCCTTTGCGTTGTGCGGGAAGTACGACAGACTTCTCAGCGCGACCACCAGCGGAAGCGACATCTACCGGATCAATCACAGCCACGGCAGCCCGGTCAGGGTTTCAGATGAAACGGCGGAACTGCTTGTCCATGCGCTGGATTACTGTGCCGTCAGCGGAGGAGCGTTTGATATAACGGTCTATCCGGCCAAAGCCCTCTGGCATTTCAGCGGAGAAGAATGCGCCGTTCCGGACGCCGATGAACTCAAGCGCGCTGCGGAACTGATTGATTACACGAAAATACGCGTAGACGGTCATGACGTCATTCTTCCGAGCGGAATGGGAATTGACCTGGGCGCGATTGCCAAGGGATTCATTGCCGACAAAATGGCCGCTTATCTGAGGCAACAAGGGGTAAATTCCGCGATCATCGATCTGGGCGGCAATGTCTACGCACTCGGCAGCAAACCGGACGGGAGCGGCTGGCGGGTCGGCATACGGAAGCCGTTTTCGGACGATCAGGCGGATATTGTCACGGTAAGCGACGCTTCGGTGGTGACGTCGGGGGTTTACCAGCGTTACTTTGAATATGACGGCAGGATCTATCATCATATTCTCCGCGCCTCGGACGGAATGCCCTGTGACACCGGACTGTATTCCGTGACCGTCATCGCGGAAAGCTCAGAGCAATGCGACGCACTTTCCACTGTCTGTATGCTTCTGGGGTACGAAAAATCCCTCCCGGTTCTCCGGCAATTCAGCGGTGTGCGAGCCGTTTTTATTACAAATGAACAGGAAATCATTCGCGCGTAACGAAAAATCCGCAGATATCCGGCTGAGATATCTGCGGATTCAATTGAATGACACACCGACCGTTTGGTGACTCAGCAGCCATGTAACCGATTCAACAGGCGTCCTGCACATCAGTTTCTTCCACTTCAACGGCATAAAGCTCATCAATCGGGATGCCGAGAACATCAGCAAAAATCTGAACCTCATAATCATACACTGACCGGAGCTGATTCTCGATTTTGCTGATGGTAGCGACTGAGCGTTTAACGCCTTTTTCTCTGCACAGTCTGCTGAATTCGGTCTGAGATATATTTCTGCCATTTCTCAGGCTTCTCAACTTAGGACCCACAACATTAAGAACGCCGCATCCATCCTTGTAGTACATATAAACCGTCCTTTCTATAAAAATAAATATACCGCCAGTTACTAACAGAAAAAATAAACAAAAAGTAAATTTTACAAATCCGAAAAAAATTGTAAAATCCTTCCTTCTTTTGTTTTAATTCTAACATTTTTCTTAGAATAAGTCAATAGCTTTATAAAAAAAAAGGAAGATTTTACATAAAATTTAATAAAATTCTTGAACAATTTCATATATTGTTAAAAATTCATAACATTATCATCACAATTTACCTTCTGCCCGACATTTCTTTCTCGATGATCATTTTCTTCTTTTCGGGAATACAAAAAAATCAGTTGATTCTACAGCCGCATTTTGGTATAATGAAAATAATAACACTTATTGAGCAAAGAAGGTATAGAAATGACGCTGATGAACGCGGCGGGACTTGGACTGTCCTTCGGGGCGCACACTGTTCTGGAAGACATAAGCTTTCTGATAGACGAACGCGACCGTATCGGATTGGTCGGGGTCAACGGCTGCGGCAAAACAAGCCTTTTCAGGCTGCTGACGGGCGAATACTCCCCTGATTCAGGCACATTCAGCAAGAGCCGGTTCACCCGTCTCGGATATGTCGAGCAGTTTGCCATCAACAGCTCACGCACCGTGCTGGAAGAGCTGCTCACTGTATTTGACGATCTCAAAGCAATTGAACGAAGACTTGGCGAACTCAATGAGATGATCTCCGCCAATGAAGGGGACATTCACGCGCTCATTGAAGAACAGCACCGGCTTACGGAGGAATTCAATGACAGAGGCGGCCTGACATATGAGAGCCGCGCGCGCTCCGCGCTTCTCGGACTTGGATTTTCCGAGCAGCAGCTTTCACAGGGCGTGTACACGCTGAGCGGCGGACAGCGTTCCAAGGTGCAGCTGTGCAAAATGCTGCTGTCCGGAGCCAATCTGCTGCTTCTCGACGAACCGACCAACCATCTGGATATCGAGTCGGTTGAATGGCTGGAGGATTTTTTACGTTCCTTCAGGGGCGCGTATATCGTGATCTCCCATGACAGATTCTTTCTGGACAGAGTGACCACCCGAACATTTGAGCTGGAAAACCGCAGACTCACCATTTACGGCGGCAGCTACAGCTATTACATCGACAAAAAGGCGGAAAACCGCGAGATCGCCATTCGTCACTATGAAAACACCCAGCGGGAAATCAAGCGCATCGAAGGCATTGTGGAGCAGCAGCGGAGATGGAACCGGGAAAAGAACATCCGTACCGCCGAAAGCAAGCTCAAGCAGATTGAACGCCTGAAAAAAACGCTCGTCGCGGTCGACCGGCTGCCGGAGGATTTCAGCTTCAGCTTTCCTGTGAAAAACGAAAGCGGCAACGAGGTGCTGAAAGCAACGGATCTTTCGTTCGCTTATGGCCCGAGGGAGATATTTCACGACGTCAGCATTGATATCAGAAAAGGCGAGCGGGTTTTCCTTCTCGGTCCCAATGGCTGCGGCAAGACGACTCTTTTCAAGATGCTTTGTTCCCGCCTTGCCGGCACAAAGGGATATATCACGCTCGGCTCGAATGTCGACGTCGGCTACTATGATCAGACGCAGGAATCACTGCACAATGCCAAATCCGTGCTGTATGAGATTTGGGATGAATACCCGCGCATGACTGAAACGCAGGTGCGTTCTTCTCTGGCGGCCTTTCTTTTCAAGGGCGACGACGTGTTCAAGAGCATAGGCGATCTCAGCGGCGGCGAACGCGCGAGGGTGGCCATTCTCAAGCTGATGCTCTCCCAATGCAACCTGCTGCTGCTCGACGAACCGACGAATCACCTGGACATCATCTCGCGTGAAGCACTCGAAATGGCACTGACCTGCTACGAAGGCACCATTTTCATGGTCTCGCACGACCGGTATTTCATCAATCGACTGGCGGACCGCATTTATTATATGGAGAACGGAACAGTCACAGAGTACGCGGGCAATTACGATGACCTGACCGCCTTCCGCGCGGAGCAATCTACCGCCAAGACGTCGTCGGCACAGGCGTCCGACGCCGAAAAGGAAAAGCGGGTCAATGACTACAGGCAGCGCAAGGAAGCCGCCGCCGCGGAGAGAAAACGGCAGAAACAGATAGAAACCGCCGAAAAGGAAATCGAACGCCTGGAATCCGAGCTGATCGCACTGAACGAACAGATGACGCTTCCCGACGTCAGCTCGGATTACGCGAAAATCATGGAACTCACAACCCAGGCGGCGGAAATGCAGCGGGAAATCGATGAATTATACGGACAACTGGAAGAATTGTACGATTAAATGACTAAAACGAAAGAAGGCAGGCTTTGAAAGCAGGAATAGCAACACTTGGCTGTAAAGTCAATCAGTATGAATCTCAGGTGATGATGGATATGCTCTGCGCCAACGGCTTTGAACAGGTCGCAGAGGACGGGAAGGCGGACGTATTCATTGTTAACAGCTGCACCGTCACCGGAACCAGCGACAAGAAGGTGCGGCAGACCGTCCGCCGCGCAAGACGTGAGCATCCTGACGCGGTGATTGTCCTGACAGGCTGTATGCCGCAGGCCTTTCCGGAGGAATGTCAGGCATTGCATGAAGCGGATATCGTCATCGGCAATTCCAACCGAGGACGGCTTCTCCGCTACATTGAAGAATTTATGCGCACACATCAGCGCATCGTCGATATAAAGCCGCACGACAGCACCTATGGCGGGGAATCCTCCATCAGCGGCATGAATGAGCGCACCCGCGCCTACATCAAGATTGAGGACGGCTGCAACCGGTTCTGCACCTACTGCATTATTCCCTACGCCAGAGGAAGGGTGCGCAGCCGGTCAATACAGGATATTCTGGAGGAATCACAGCGTATCGGCAGGAATTTCCGCGAGGTGGTGCTGGTGGGAATCAACCTTTCGGCATATGGCAGCGATATCGGAACGGGGCTTCTGGAAGCGGTCAAGGCGGCGGCGTCCGCGGAAGGCGTCGAGCGTGTGCGGCTCGGTTCATTGGAGCCTGACCTTACGCCCGACGAACTGATTGAGGGACTCGCTGAAATACCGGAATTCTGTCCGCAATTCCATCTTGCGTTGCAGAGCGGATGTGACGCGACACTCAGAAGAATGAACCGCCATTACGATACGGCGCATTTCCGGCGGGTGTGCGATAAAATCCGTTCCACATTCGACAATTCCTCCATTACCACCGATATCATGGTTGGATTTGCCGGGGAAACCGAGGAAGAATTCTCTCAGTCGCTTGCTTTCGTAAAAGAAACCGGATTCGCCCGCGCCCATGTCTTCGCCTATTCCAGACGAAAGGGCACCCGCGCCGATTCCTTCCCGGATCAGGTCGATGAGCACATTAAAACCCTCCGCAGCGAAGAGATGATCAGAGTGACCTCGGAATCCTCCGCGGAATTTCTTCGTTCACAGGTTGGCAGAAGGGTTCGTCTGCTGGCGGAGCGTGAAGTGGAACCAGGCGTCTTCGAGGGCTACACGGAAAATTACACCCCCGCCCACATCAGGGGCAATCGCCTGAACGGCCTTATCATCGATGCTTTAGTGACGGAAGTCAACGACGGTTGGGTGATGTGCAGGCAATTTGACTAACTCTATCTGAATTATTTTACAGTTTTGACATTATTTTGAAATAATAGTAAAAAGCGGTTGTTATTTAGAGTAAAGTATGTTATAATGTACTAAATCAATATTGGATTCAGCCGCTTTTCATTCCATCGTGGCTGGTTCATTCATATTTTATTTTTCAGGAGGTATTCCATATGGCAAAAAAACAGGTTCAGCAGGATCCCGTGCTTATCAAGGAGCGCAAGAGATGCACATTCTTCGCTCTTCCCTTCTCATTCACTACTTACGCCATCACTACCAAGAAGCTGATCTACAAGAAGGGTTTCCTCAGCACATATGAAGATGAGATTCTCCTTTACAGAGTGCAGGATATCAGCGTAAAGCGCACCCTCGTACAGAAGCTCTTTGGTCTTGGCACCATCGAAGTTCATTCTCAGGACAAGACCTGCCCCATGCTTGAAATCAGAAACATCAAGCACGTCAATGAGTTCAGAAATATCCTTTCAGAGAACGTCGAGAAGGAAAAGACCCGCCGCGGCTTCCGCAGCACTGAAATTCTCGACAGCGACGGAGATTTCAGCGACCATTTCCAGGGCTGATAACGACTTTCACATTCATTTTTTCCCCCTATGCTGCCGGCAGATTCCGCTGTGGACTATGCCGGCAGCATTTTTCTCTGCAAGAAGGAAGTGCTACGCCGCCGGTCTCAGCAAAAAAACGACCGGAGGATACGGGAATCCTTTCCTTCCGGTCGTTTTCGTTATTCGTCATAATACTCTACGTTTTCCCAATCATGATAAACCTTGACTTGTTTCCACCTTCTGAACATTTTGATTATTCTTCTGTACCATTCATGGCCTCTTGTATTTTTCATCTTGAATTCACAGCCTTCAGGTAACCCCTTATTCAGTGCTTTGATTGCGTCGCCTGAAATAATGCCTCCTTCGATATATAAAAACTTCAGGGATCTGCATTCACAAAGCAATTCCGCGTTTTTTAATTTGTTTCCTCCGATTTCAAGGAACTGAAGCTCCTGCAGCTGGGTCAGCGGCGTAACGTCTGTGATTTTGTTATAGCGCAAATCCATATATTTCAAATGCTTCAGGTCAGCGAGCGGTGATATATCGGAAATACAATTATCAGAAATAATCAGTATTTCGAGATTCTTCAGGTTACGTATTTCGCTGATGTCGCCGATGTAATCCCAATGACCGAGATCAAGTGCTCTGAGATCTGTGCAGTATTTGAAAATAGGAGCAAAGGTATTTTCGTCCGCGTAAGCGACCCAGTTTCCGACAAGTGTAGAGAAAACCTGCGTGTCAGTCGGAATATCGTAAATGAGAATATGCAGCATCCATTTGAATTTGACATCCGGATAAGCGTCACGCAATTCTGCCATTTTTTCATCGCTTATTCCGCAGTCGCACATCTCAAACTTTTTGATACCAGGGAACAGCTCAATGGCCATTTTGACTTCGCTGGTATTTTTAAGCGGAATATTATCCAGACAGACCACTTCAGAAGAATTGTCAATCTCCACCCCATGAATATTGGTACGATATGTCAACGGGAGATCAAGATTGCTTGTCCGGACAGCTTTGACCGTTTCATACAAATCCTTAATCGGAAGCTCACCAAACTCGATCTCCTTTAAATTGTAAAAAAAGGATAAAGAACGAATGTCAACTTCACTGAGCTTGGAAGAAATGGTAAGATTCTCGCAATCACTCGGCATCACCCCTCCGCCGTAAGGAACATTCCATAATACATTGGCGTCTTTGTTCAGGCCGGATGCAATGG
>CADCON010000096.1 GCA_902803035.1 uncultured Ruminococcus sp. | reverse complement strand
TCCAAGGCGCGAACGCGCCTTCCTTCACTCCACACTCCACACTCCACACTCCACACTCTTAAAAGGGCTCCACACTTTTAAAAGGGCTCAATCATTTATGAAAGGATTTGAAATGAATTGGAAACTTTGCAGATGGCTATCGCCAATATTGAGCGCGTGGATATTCTGACCGAAGAGGCCGCGCCGAGGGTGTATTCTATTGATACCGCAAGCGACGCTTCCGCTGAGGCGCAGGTCTCTTCCGGCGCGGAAAAGGAACTTCGCATCAAAAACCAGATTCTCGCCCAGAATGTCACCGAGGATATCGTCAAGGGCTACAATGTCACCCTGACCGATTCCGTCTTCGCGCCCGAGGTATTCGCGCTCGTTGACGGCGGCGTCAGCAGCGTTTCGGGCGATGAATTCAAAAGCTACGCCGCGCCGACCGCCGGCGAGGTGGTGGAACGCGTCAGGTGCAGTCTGGCTGTCTACGCTTCCGAGAAGGATTACGGCGGCAATTCGCTCTCCTATTTCGCCTTTATCTTCCCTCACGCCAAGGGGTCTCCCGCGTCGGTTTCGCTCAAGGACGGCGAATTCTACGCCCCCTCCTACACGCTTAAAAGCCGCCCCTCCAAGGGACAGTCCCCCGTCAGAGCTGTCCGGCTCCCTTCCCTTCCCGTGATCGTCGCCGCTGACGCTGACCTCCCCGCTTCGCCTGTCGCCGGCAAAACCTGCATTCTCATCGCCGCTTCCGGCATTACCGGCGCGCCTGACAACGCGGCTGTCGGCTCCTATGCCGTCTTCAACGGCTCCGCTTATACGGCGGTGTAACCCCAAATATAATGCAAAAAAAGCCCGGCGCGGATGCATTCCTGTGAGAATTCACCCGCGCCGGGAGAGGGATTATTCAGGTGTCCGACAGGGGAATGAATTCCAGCTTCAGGCGCATTCCCATGCCTGCCGCGAGCCTTTGCAGCGTGCGGAGCGACGGATTAGCGTTGCCGTTTTCCAGCTTGCTGATGTCGCCCTGCGCTATGCCGGTCGCTTCTGATAGCTCCTTCTGCGTCATGCCGCTTCTCTTCCGCGCGTCGATCATCGCCTGTATGATGGCGAATTCCGGCTCCAGCGCGTCATATTCCGCCTTGAATTCCGGGTCTTGGAGCTGCTTGTTTAAAAATTCTTCAAAAGATGACAAGTTTATCCCTTCTTTCGTTTAAGGTAATCGGTTCGGTATTTCTTTGCGCGTTCAATTTCTGATTCCGGTGTTTTCTGTGTCTTTTTGATAAAGCCGTTAGTCAGAATGATTCTGCCTCCACAGTAGAAGAAATACAACACACGGGTAATATCACTTCCGACCTTCGCCCGAAGCTCGAATATGCCGTCTTCAAGATACTTTGAATAAGGCTCTCTCAGTTCAGTGCCGTTTTCCGAAAGCATCGCTACTGTACGAGTCATTTTGGCGCGCATCTTCTTATCCAGACTGAGAAGAAAGTCTTTGGCAGGCTCCCTTCCGCTTGGCTCGGTATAAAACTCTACTTCAAACTTCGACACTGGCATGACCACCCTTATTTTCGCTTTCTGATTGTATTATATAGTAATTATCCTATATTGTCAAGCCCTATTGCACAATTGCTTGAAAAATTTTGACAAGGAATGATTTGGTATGAATCCTGATGACATCAAAACTTCGCAGGTCGTGACGCTGCCCGGATGGTGCGGCGGGACTTGGGACTGTGAGCTGAAACGCCCTTCCATTCTCACGCTGGCCGCGAAGGGCGCGATTGCCAACCCCTTAATGAAAACCGCGCGCAAGCTCTTTTACAGCGGCGTTTCCCCTGACGGCGGCGATCTGGCCGACGAGGGGCGCGTCCTGCTGGAAATCGCAAGGGCCGCTATGGTCAAGCCTTCCATGGATGAGCTGGAGAAAGCCGGCATTGAACTCACCGATGAACAGCTCGTCGCTATCTTCCAATTCTCTCAGTGGGGGGCGGCCGCCCTCGACCGATTTCGTCCGCTCCCCGCAGATCATGACGGTGATATTCGCGGCGCAGCGGTTCCGGAGCAGACCCAGCGCGATGCTGGAAATTGACGACGGATTCGCCGCCTTCTGCTTCGATGAGGCCTGCTGCTGGATCATTTCGCAGCTCGAAGAGGGCAAACGCCCCTTCTTTTCGCGGAATGCCGACGGCGGCGCGGCTTCGGGCAATGCCGCTACCATTGAATGGATGAAGAAATTAGGCGCGGAGGTGAACGATGATGATTAACGCAGGCACAGTGGGCGCCTACCTCACTCTCGATATTTCCGATTTTCAGAATAATCTCACCCTTGCCGGACAGCTCCTGGAAAGCTTCCGGCGGGACAATTCCGACGACCGGGACGGGCTAGCCGCCCCCCTTCTCGCCGCCGGAACCGCCGCTGCCCGGTTTGCTTCGGCATTCGCCGGGGCGATGGGAACCGTGCGCGGCGATTCCGCGATAACCGGCGGCGCGCTCTCCGGACTGTCGGACAGGCTCGACATGGTTCGCGGGCGTTCCGATTCGTTCGTCAGGGAAGCAGAGCGGCAGAGCCGTGTTTTCAGGGACAATGCCGTGGCCGCCCTCGAATCCTGCGGTGTGAAAATCACCGGTTTCTGCGACAGCAGCGCGGGCGCGATGAAATCCTTTGCCGAAAAACAGGCGGCTTCCGGCGATGTGATCAGCGGCATTGCCGTGCGTACCGCCGACGGCGTTACGGCTGCCCTCGGACGTGTGCCCGCAAGCGCGCGCGGCTCCTTCCGGCAGTCGCGCGACGGCATGAGGGGCGAACTGATCGCCGCTATGCCGGAGCTTTTCGCCGCCGCGGTCAAGGACGGCGCGAGCGTGATCAGCGGGCTTGGCAGCCAGCTCGGCGCTTCGTCTGACGCGGGCGGCACACACGCTGTCGGCGTCAGGGCTTCGTCCGGACTCAAAAAGGGCATGGAAAGCGGCAGGCCTTCGCTGACCGCCGCTATGCGCTCTCTCATGGGCAGCATGGTGACCGCCGCCGGTTTGGTCAGCTTCACGGGAATCGGCGGGAACATTGTGGGCGGCATTCTCAGGGGCATCAATGACAAGAAGCCCAGCCTGATCACGTCCGC
>CADCON010000095.1 GCA_902803035.1 uncultured Ruminococcus sp. | reverse complement strand
TGTAAGCATCGTGAGATGTTCAGCTTGGCAGTACTAATAGGTCGAGGGCTTGTCCAATTTCTCTTTGGAAAGCTCGTTTCACCCCCCCTTTCCTTACTCTTCATCCCCCTTTGTTCAGTTTTCAGTGTACCACGTTTCCGGAGAAAACGGAATGGATGTACATGGAATAGTATGCATAACGCGAGCTGACCCGACCGGTCAGCTTTTTTGTTTATACATAGCGTCAATTCTGTCACGGAAAGAGGTTGTATCATGAAAATGAAATGGAACAGCGAAAATTTCAGGGGCGATGTTCTTGTCACGCGGAACGGCGAGGTTCTGTATGAATACGCCGGCGGCTTTGCCGATCTTCCGAATGAGGTTCCCAACACAGCCGATACCCGCTTCGCAAGCGCGTCGGCAGGCAAGGTCTTTGTGGCAGTGGGCATTCTGCAGCTTGTTGAAGCCGGAAGGCTGCGGTTGGACGATACTATCGGAAAGCTGCTTCCCTTTGAATGGAACGCAATTGACCCAGAAGTGACCGTGCGCCATCTTCTCAACCACACATCCGGCGTGCCGGACTACTTCGACGAGAGCGTAATGGAGGAATACGAGGAGCTTTGGACGGATTTCCCCAATTACAAGATCCGGCACAACCGCGACTTGCTGCCTCTTTTCATTGACAAGCCGATGATGTACCCGAAGGGAGAGAAATTTCAGTACAACAATTCGGGCTATGTGCTGCTTGCGCTGATCATCGAAGCGGGGACGGGTCTGGAATTTGACCAATATCTCAAAGCAAACGTGTTCGACGTCTGCGGCATGGAATCGACGGGCTACTTTGAGCTGGACAGACTGCCCGCGAAATGCGCGTTCAATTACATTTATTGTCCCGAAACCGGCGGATACCGCACCAATATCTTTTCAGTGGACGCGAAGGGAACCGGTGCTGGCGGAGCCTTCATCACTGTGGGAGATGTGGCGCGGTTCTGGAAGGCTTTGTCGGAAAACAGGCTGCTTTCCAAGGAAATGACGGAGCAGATGCTTCAAAAGCAGAGCGGCACCGGCGAGGACGCCGAGGAGGGCTGGTACGGTTACGGCGTCTGGCTGATCGACCATCCCGAAGGAAGGGATTTCGCCTATTTTCAGGGCTGTGACCCCGGCGTGAGCTTTATTTCGGAATACAATCCGAACAACGGCATGATTTCCGTAGCGGTCAGCAATTACTGCAACGACGTGTGGGAAGTGATGCGGAATATCCGCAGGGAGCTTTATTGAGAAGGATCCAGGAGGAGGAAGATACGTCCTTTTCGTCAGAAAAAGACGTATCTTCATTTTTTTACATAAAACCTATTGACACAGTAGGTAAATAGGTTTATAATATTTGTATAACCGTTCAAGGAGGACGATCATATGAGAATTTACGCCGACAATGCGGCGACCACCCGGATGAGCAGGACGGCTATCGATGCCATGATGCCGTTCATAGAGGAATATTACGGCAATCCCTCCAGCCTGTACGCCTTCGGACAGCAGGCAAGAGAAGCTGTCGAGGAAGCGCGCGCTACCGTCGCCGGATGCATAGGAGCCGATCCACGGGAGATCATTTTCACCTCCGGCGGCTCGGAAGCCGACAACCAGGCGATTCTTTCGGCTGCCGCCATCGGCAGGAAGGCCGGCAAGCTGCATATTATTTCCGACCAGATCGAGCACCACGCAGTGCTTCATACATTGAAGAAACTGGAGAAGGAGGGATTTTCGGTCACATATCTTCCTGTAGGTACAGACGGAATTGTCCGTGTGGAAGATGTGGAAGCAGCGATCACGGAAAACACCTGCCTTGTCACGATTATGTATGCCAACAATGAAATTGGCACGATTCAGCCGATCAGGGAAATAGGGGAGATATGCCGGAAGAAGAATATCCTTTTCCACACCGACGCGGTACAGGCGGTGGGACATCTTCCGATTGACGTGAACGCGGAAAGCATCGATATGCTGTCAGCTTCGGCGCACAAATTCCACGGGCCGAAGGGCGTCGGCTTTCTCTACGCGAAGAAGGGGCTGAAGCTGGTCAATCTCATTGAAGGCGGAGCGCAGGAGCGCGGCAAGCGCGCCGGCACCGAGAACGTCCCCGGCATTGTAGCGATGGCGGCGGCTTTGAAGGAATCCGTCGGGCACATGGAGGAAACGGCGAAGGCGGTTGCGGCGCTGCGCGACAGGCTGATTGCGGGGCTTTCGGAAATTCCGCATTCCGCGCTCAACGGCGACGCGGTGAAGCGGCTGCCGTCGAATGTCAGCTTCTGCTTTGAAGGCATCGAGGGCGAATCGCTGCTGCTTCTGCTGGACGACAAAGGAATCTGCGCGTCATCCGGATCGGCGTGTACATCAGGGTCGCTGGATCCCAGCCATGTGCTTCTGGCAATCGGCAGGGTGCACGATGTGGCGCACGGCTCGCTTCGTCTGACGCTGGGGGACGGCGCGACGGAGGAGGAAGCGGATTATATCATCCGCTCCGTCAAAGAAGTCGTGGATTATCTGCGGGGATTCTCGCCGGTCTGGCGCGATCTCTGCAACGGTAAGGGAACATTTATCTTGTAATTGGAGGATTATACTATGTCATTGTACAGTGAAAAGGTTATGGATCATTTCAGAAACCCTCGCAATGTCGGCGTAATCGAAGATGCGGATGGCGTCGGCGAGGTCGGCAATGCCAAATGCGGCGATATCATGAAAATCTATCTCAAGATAGAGGATGATGTGATCACCGACGTTAAATTTGAAACCTTCGGCTGCGGCAGCGCGATTGCATCCAGTTCCATGGCGACCGAACTGATCAAGGGAAAGCCCGTCGCCGAGGCGATGGCGCTGACCAACAAGGCGGTTGCCGAAGCCCTCGACGGTCTGCCGGCATACAAGATGCATTGCTCCGTCCTGGCGGAGGAAGCCATCAAGAAAGCATTGGAGGATTATTACGCCAAGCATCCCGACAAGCATATGCCCGAATAATGTTTATAAAATAACCGCTCATAGCTGATAAAAATGCGAATATTCGCATCAGATCAGCCATGAGCGGATTTTTATGTATTACGCAGATCAACCGCAGTCCCAATTATACAGCACATCCGAAAAGTCGAGCCGCTTCAGATTCGCGCGGTTGATGAAGAAATTGCCGACGCCCGCGTCGCCCCACATCACGCCGATATCGGTGTCGAGCTGGAAAAGGAGCGTGTCGTACTGCGCGGTTTCCGCGCTGCGCGGGTCAAACTGGGTGAAAAAGGGATAGCCGCCCATCTTGCTGCTTGGATTGGTTCCTTCATTTGCTTCGTCAAAAATCGCGTCATAGAGATCGGTGTCCAGTTCAAAAAAATTCTCCGCTTTCTCTTCGGGATATGCTTCCTTCCAACGCTGTAAAAACAACTGCTCATAGCGGTAATCGCCTGTGGTCAGTCCCTCCTGCGACAGCGCAAAGTTCATTTTGCACTCTTTCTCGATAGGACTCAGCTCCGCCTTGGGCTGACCGGCATAGAGCGCGGCAATGGTCGAAGGATCGACCGTGCGGTCAATTTCAGGGTAATAGATGACCTTCCAGTCCTTCTGCGGCGAGGGAATGGTAAAGGGACATCCGTACAAATCATCGTCACAGATGAAGAATTGCAGCATTCCGGTGTGGGGAAAGTCCGGCAGACCGGCAATGTCCCCGCAATTGATCTGCGCGAGAAGGTAAAGCTGATTCCCCTTGGCGTCTTCAGGGGGAGCTGCGCCGTCAGGAAGATAGGGCAGTCCCCCCACCTTGCTGTCGAACAGGCTGCACGGCTCTGCGGATAGACGGATATTCGCGCAGGGAATGATAGTGCGGTTGATAATCTCTTCCCTGATCTGCGCGGCCATTTCATGCTTAGATGCCAGCATGGTCGAAAAGCCTCCTTTAATGGGAAAAATCAATAGAACATCGTGCCGATGCCCTGATCGGTGAACATTTCAATGAGTATCGAGTGCGGGATTCTGCCGTCGATGATATGCGCCCTGCCTACGCCCTGACGGACGGCTTCCACACAGCAGTCGATCTTGGGGATCATGCCGCCGGAGATGATTCCCTGCTTTTTGAGCAGCGGCACTTCGCTGACATTCACCACGGGGATAAGGGTGTTCTCGTCGTCCTTGTCGGCGAGCAGTCCGGCGATGTCGGTCATGAGAATCAGCTTGCTGGCTTTGAGCTTGGCGGCGATCTGCGCCGCAGCGGTATCGGCGTTGATATTGTACACCTCG